>JAJFGM010000017.1 GCA_021776145.1 Kiloniellaceae bacterium
CCTCGCCTTGCCTGTGCCGCGCGACAGGCGAACGAAAATCCACGTGACGGTGAGAAATCCGGGCTAGGTGCGGCCTTAATGGTTTGCGGTAGCGTTCGCGGCGCGATGCCTACTTGAATTCGACCTCGGTAAAGACGAACTCAAAGTCGTTTGCATTGATGACATTGTGCTCAACACCGGCATCGCGATAGTAAGGCACGCCAATGGACAGCTCGCCGAAGGTCTCGCCGCCGTCCGGGCCGATCAACTTCAATCGCCCGGTGCTGACCGGCAAAATCACATAGTCGAACTCGTGACGGTGGAATCCGGTTTCGGCGCCAGGCGCAAAGCGCCATTCGGTAACCCGTGTGCGGGCATTGTCGATATGAACGGTCGGAACGGCGGTGTCGGACATGTCGGGCTCCAAGTGGTACGTGTCATCCCCTTTACCGCGACATGACCCACTTCTTCAATGACTAGAGTATCCGTGACGCTCACTCGCCACCGAACACTTTCTGCAGCAGTGCGGTGGTGCGCTTGGCTGGATTCTTGCGAATTTCCGCTTCTTCCTTGGCGAGATAGTGGAAAATCCCAGCCATGCCCTTCTCGACGACATAGTCGTTGAGATCGGCTTTAACATCCGGAACGAAGGGAATCGCCTCGTATTGCCCCATGACCGCATCGTATGACTTGATGGCGCCGACTTCCGACAGGCTTTCGTTCACCACGGGTCGCATTTCTTCCGCCAGGGGCGGTGTCATCTTTCCCTGGAAATAGCGTGTCGCGGCATCATCTGGACCCTCGTAGATGCCCTTGACGTCGTCCAGGGTCATTTCATCGATGGCTTGCCAGAACAAGGCCTTGGCCTTTGGCGCCGCGGCTTCGGCGGCACGATTGAGCTTCAGTTCCAGATCGTCAAGCATGCCGGACATACCGACCGCACCGAGCGCCTTTTGCACCGATTTCATGGTCTCCGGCAACGGCAAATGGATGGCCTGATCGGCATTGTAGCCGTCTTGTGCCCCGACCTGGCCGACAACACGTTCCGATCCGATGCGCAGAGCTTCCTTGAGGCTCTTGCCAATCTCGCCCATCGACAGTCCGCCGACTGCGCTTTCCTCCGACCCGCCGGTCGCGCCCTTGAGAAGGTCCGTGCCTTTTTTCAGAAGGTCGAGCTGCGCGCCCGCCGGCGCCGCAAGGAAAACGAGAACCGCAAATCCGGCAAGGCTCAAGCCAGTCAGTCTTTTCATGTCCGGTTTCCTTTCCAACAGTCTGGCGAGCGTCACAGACGCTGACCGTGTTCATACTCGCGATGGAATAGACGAAAAAAACCGCCGGGCGCGCCCTGCCACAGTCGTGGCGCAACAGCACCCAGCGGTTCCGATGCCGCCCGCCATGGGCGCCCAACGGGGGCCGCCCAACGGGGGCGGCCATGGCGGTAAGAGCCGGGTTAGGGCTCGATCGTGATCTCAACGCGCCGGTTCTCGCGGGCGCTGATGCCATCGGCGGTATCAAAAGCCGGCTTTTCTTCACCGAAAGCCGAGGTCTTGATCGACTTCGAGGCGATATTGCCGCCTGCCAAGGCCGTTGCCACGGCATTTGCCCGCATTTCCGAGAGCTTCAGGTTGTAGCCGTTGGAACCTGCACGGTCGGCATTGCCACTGACCAAAACGTTGGCGCCTTGCATTTTCGAAGCCGCTGCTTCCGCCTCGGCGAGTACGGCCTTGGCGCTGTCGTCCAATTCGGCCTTGTCGGTATCGAAATAGACGACAAAGGTCTGCGCCTTCATCGGCTCTGGCGCAGGCGCGGGCGCGGCGACCTCTACCGGACGGACGGCGTCTTCCACCTGTTTCAAGGCTGCGTAAAATTCGCCTCGGCAGGCCTCGATATCATTGGGCTGGAAATTCTCTTCTTGTTCCTGCATCCAGCAGTCGAACATGACCTGCGCATGGGACGCGGCGGCTGGGGCCTTTTCGGCGCCGCCCTTGTCGAGCGCCGAGATCAGACGGGCCCGCGACGTCGACAGCATGCTGAC
This sequence comes from Kiloniellaceae bacterium, assembly GCA_021776145.1. Lineage (GTDB taxonomy): Bacteria > Pseudomonadota > Alphaproteobacteria > Kiloniellales > Kiloniellaceae > JAJFGM01. The sequence goes on from JAJFGM010000017.1 coordinate 2,015, forward strand.
CTTGTCGCCAGGAAGCTTACGAGCCGCGATGTCTTCCGGTCCGACCATTTCGCCCTTTGACGTGGCGATGACACGGCGGGCGAAGGTATCGGAGTCTCTGTAGTCGCCCTCACCGGATTCGCCCTTTGCCAGCTTTAAATAGCCAGAGTGCAAGCCCTGCTCGAAAGCCGAGCCGGGCGCCGCGGTTTTTTCAGCCTTCTGCAACTGCATTCCGCCGCATGCGCTGAGTAGAACGGCCGAGGCACCGACGGCAACGAAAGTACGCAATAAATCCATAACTCTTCTCCTTGAAGGCAGTTAAATTAGGATGGCGATTGATATGGCTTGGCGAGCGGCCTTGCGGCCACAACGAGGCTCCCCGTTTGTCATCGCTCACGCCGCTGGTCCGAACAGACGACCGGGTGATCCAAATGGGAAACTTACGCCTCGTCTTCCCGCAATTACTAAATTGGTAATCCTGGTAGGCAGCCGGTGCGATCCCGGCTTCTTCCCTCGCAGCTTGTTCGAATTTTGCCAAGAGGGACAGTGCGTAATACTACCTAAATGCATAACTAACGAAAGCTATTTAGCAAAACCGATGGAAATTGCCGTGGATACTGGCGCTTTGACTGGCCAAGGCGGCGCGCTGTGTCGGACCGTATCGGCCCGTGCGCGCTTTTGAGATCCTGAGCTTTTGTACTATGCCAGATGGCCGATCTTGACGTAAAGCAGGCAGCCGGCATCGGAATAGGGGCTGTGACGGCTACCATCGGGATAGCGCAACCAGCAGCCAGGGCCATAATGACCGTTTTCGTCCTGCAGCGTGCCTTGCAGCACAAAAACCTCTTCCCCGCCGGGATGGCTGTGCCTGTCAATCCGCGTGCCGGGCGCGAGGCGCGACAGGAATGTCCGTTCGTTGAAGCCCTCTTCCGCAAACAGCGGCAATCTCTGGCGGCCTTCTGCGTTTTCCAACCATCCCTCGGCAGTGGTATCGACGACCACATGTTCGGTTCCGTGGAACTGTCGCAGCTTTACAAACAGGCTACACCCTGTTCGCGAAAAGGGCGCGTGGCGGAATCCCTCGGGATTTAACAAATAGGTTCCGGCCGGGTAGTCGCCGTGTTCGTCGGAGAAGGTCCCTTCCAGCACCAGGATTTCTTCACCTTGAGGATGGTCATGGGCGGCAAAGTTGCTGTCGGCGTCGAAACGCACCAACGACGTCACCCGGCCACATTCGACGGCGCCGCGCAGTTCCAACCGCTTGCGCCAAACCTTGGGGCTTGGGCTCGCCAGCCATTCCATATCGGCCGTGCGCATGACGGCGAAGCGGCTGAAATCGTCATTGAGTTGTGTCGACATCGGTTTATCTCGCAAGTTCGCGTCTAGTGGCTCTCCACAGAGATTATGACTGTTTCATGGCGGCCAATCGACCCTCTGGGTAGGCGCGCTGCGCAGCGCGATGCGGGACTCCCATCCTACGCTGCGGCTTTGCCGCAGCTTCGGAGGACAGGTCGGGGCAAGTAGCGCAACGCCCCCAGAGGGTCGAGTGGCCCCACCGAAGGCCGCGATCTTTTGCCCGCCTGCCGCGTTCCGTGTTGCTTGTGGTGGTTGGCACCACCGCGCAACCCGCGCCTTGCCGGCGGGCAAAATCTTCGCGGTGAAACTGTCATAATCTCTGTGGAGAGCCACTAGCCTTACAGCCGGGATGATCCGAGGCGCCGGGTGCGATCGAGACGAAGATAGACCTTTTTGCCGGCCCGCGGAACGGCTAAGCGCCCGCAAACGACAAGCCCTTGCCTGCTGAAGCAATCGTGAATACTCAAAGAAAATTAACAGTATTATTCAAATAATTATTTCGCTTTGTCAGAATAAGTAATTTGCATCATAAACATGACACAACACAAAATTCCATTTCGCGGTACGATAAAAATACACGATAGGAAGGCCTGATTCACTCACCAAGAAAACGACAGGTCCTGTCCCTCTGATTTTGGAGGACCAGCAATGCGAGCACTACTTGCGGGGATAACAGGGGTAGGAGTTTTTCTTGCGGTGATCAGTTGGTGGTCCGGACCGCCGGACATGGGCATTTGGATCGCTGCCGTCAGTATGTTCATTGGCGCTTGGGTTGCCGGCAAGGTGTTTGAGCGGCTGCTGTAAAACCGAGCCAATGGCGGCGACACAGGAACGGTCCATTCGCGAGGATCCCCTTCACGCCACGCGCCGACAACGGGCGCCTCGATCTCAATCGTCGGGCTCACACGGCCAGCTGGCCGGCGCCTGCAGACCCGCGGGCACGCCGGTCTCATCGTCGCCGCAGGCAATGCCGAGCTGCTCTTGGGTCAAGCCGCTGGTTTGCGTCAGGTCGCTGCCCTCGAAGCGAGTCAAGAGGGTGTAGGCGCCGCTGAAGTCAACCTCGACCAAGCTGGCGCCGATGAATCTTGCCCGTGCAATATTGGCGTAGCGAAGGTTTGTTTGGTGAAGCTTTGCACCGGCGAATTCGACTCGCCCAAGTTCGGCTTTCGAGAGATCGGCACCAGTGAAATCGACATTGGTCATATTCGAGCGCTGCAGCTCGGCCTTCCTCAAGTCCGCTTTGACCATGCGAGCGTCGGTGAAATTGGTTCGGTTGCCATGCGCCTTGGTCAAGTTGGCGCGCGTCAGATCGGCATTCTTCAAACTGGCGCGCGTAAGGTCGGTACCGACAAAACTGCTGCCAACCAGCAAGGTGTCCGAAAGATCGCTGGCTTGCATATTGCTCTTGTCGAATTGGGCGTTGCTCAAATCCTCGCCGCCCAGACGCACCCTGAGTTTCGCGCAGCCATTCCAATCGACTCCCGCGCGCGGCGCATCGCTGCAGCCCGCGATCGCCGGCGCCGGCACCAGCCCAAAAATCAATATCAACAGAGCCATAAGGCCCGCGAGCTTCAAAAGTTCCGGCTCATGGCGCGGCATAGCAACACTCCAATCAAAAAGGGGCCGGCCCAAAGGCCACGATCACACTGAACGTCGACGTTGACCCGCGTAAAGTTGGCGGGGTCGCGCCACCATCGACACCTCGGCGCCCGAAGCAAAGGTCGACAGATTACATCAATTGGCTTTCATTTTGTGGTCTTGCGATGAAATTCAACCATGCCGCAATGGCAAGATCGCTTGGCCGCAACGCGCGCACGGTGGCTTCGACCCGGCGCAACACGCGAAAGCCGCGGCCACACGCAAGAATTAATCGACAGAGATTGAGAAGGATTCAATTGTTCCATGCACGACAGGTAGTATTTTCTGTGATCGGTCGCTGACACTCGCGGACGCGGCCTAAGTTCAACTACAACAATCGCGCAAAACGCCGTCAAGGCCGCCGCGCAGGAAACGCCTGAATGTCAGAGTTACGGCCAATCGAGCCGCAAGAGTTTGGGTTTTTTCTGCATCCGCAATTTTCCTTGCTCGCGTTCACATCCGCCGTCGAGCCCTTGCGTGCCGCGAATCGCATGGCGGAACGCAGACTCTACAGCTGGAAAGTCATTTCGGCGGACGGGCGTTCGGTGACGTCGTCAAGCGGCATCGAAGTAGCGCCCGACTGCGGCATCGAAGGGGTCGAGCGCATTGCCAATCTGACCGTCGTGGCCGGACTGCACGCGCACATTCACGAAGACAAGAGGGTCTACGGTTGGTTGCGGAAGCTCGCGCGCCAGGGCACGCGGGTCGGCGCTGTTTCCACCGGCAGTTACTTTCTCGCCCGCGCCGGCCTTCTGGACGGTTGCCGCTGCACGATCCACTGGGAAAATCTTGCGGCCTTCCAAGAGGACTTTCCGCATCTCGAGGTGACTTCGGAGCTCTTCGAAATCGACCGCAACCGTTTTACCTGTTCTGGTGGGACCGCATCCTTGGACCTGATGCTGAGCCTGATAGCCCTTGAGCACGGACGCGACCTCGCAACCCAGGTCGCCGATCAGTTTATCCACGAACGCATTCGTGACGCCCATGATCTTCAGCGCATGCCGCTGCGCAGCCGTCTAGGCATCAGCCATCCGAAATTGCTGAAGGTGGTCGAGATCATGGAAGCCAATCTTGAAGAGCCACTGCCGCGCAGCGAACTGGCGCGGCGGACGGGACTATCTTCACGCCAACTCGAACGCCTGTTTCGCAAGTATCTGGGGCGCACGCCTACGCGCCATTACCTTGAGCTGCGACTGCATCGCGCACGCACGCTCCTGATCCAGACTTCGATGTCGATCCTCGATGTCGCCCTTGCCTGCGGCTTCGTCTCGGCATCGCACTTCTCGAAGTGCTACCGCGAGTTCTTTGCCAAGACCCCGCGCGAGGAACGCTCTCAACCCGTCTGAGATCGGGCCCCACGACGATGGCCGTTGAGCCTTTTGCGGTGCCGGAAATACTGGTAAAAGCACAAAGTTGTATATACAAGTTGACCGATAGCGCTGGCTTCCGAAGGTCGGCTTCCAGCGCCTTTGCCGCTTTGCGTGCGCGGCCGGCACTTCACGCGAGGGACCCGTGACGATGGTGGACGACCAGACCTTTCTGCTGACACCAGGGACACTGACGCTGCAGGATCTTTATCGACTGTGGCGTGTCGACCAAGGCCTGACGCTCGATCCCAGGTGTTTCGCGGGCATCGATGGCTCGGCCGCCTGCGTACAGAGAATCCTCGACGAAGGCCGTGTGGTTTATGGCATCAATACAGGCTTCGGCAGCCTCGCCCGGACGACAATACCCTCCGATCAGGTCGGCGAGCTGCAGCGCCGCCTTGTCTTGTCGCACAGCGCCGGCATCGGAACCCGACTTGACGATCGCGTTGTCCGTCTGGTGATGATCCTCAAGATCAATGCCCTGGCGCGTGGCTATTCCGGCATTCGCGGCGAAGTCATCGAAATGCTCGTGCACTTGCTCAATGCCGGGGCCTACCCCGTCGTCCCATCGAAAGGTTCGGTTGGCGCTTCTGGGGACCTGGCGCCATTGGCCCATCTTTCGGCGGCGCTTCTGGGCGAGGGCCGCGTGCGGCTGCAAGGCGAGGAATTGGACGCCAAGACGGCCCTGCAGCGGCTTGGCCTGCAAGCAATGGAGCTGCGCGCAAAGGAAGGGCTGGCTCTACTCAATGGTACGCAAGTCTCGACAGCTCTTGGCCTTGAAGGCCTATTCCGCGCGCATGACGTGTTCCTGGCCGCCTTGGTCGCCGGCGCCCTTTCGGTCGATGCGGCCTTGGGCAGCGATACACCCTTCGATCCGCGCATCCACGCCGTGCGCGGCCAGCCCGGACAAATCGCCGTTGCCGAGTTGCTCGGCCGACTGATCGCGGGAAGCGGCATCCGCGGTTCACATCTCGACTGCGACCGGGTGCAGGACCCCTACTCGCTGCGCTGCCAGCCGCAGGTTATGGGCGCGGCCCTCGACGTGATGAATGCCGCCGCCGGGATGCTGGAGCGCGAAGCCAACGCGGTTTCGGACAACCCCTTGGTTTTCGCCGCCGAGGGCGATGTCCTGTCGGGTGGCAACTTCCATGCCGAGCCCGTCGCCATGGCGGCCGATATGATTGCCATCGCCTTGGCCGAGATCGGCGCCCTATCGGAGCGCCGCATCGCGCTCTTGACCGACGCGCACATGAGCGGCCTGCCGGCATTTCTCGTCGCCGATCCCGGCCTTAACTCCGGCTTCATGATCGCCCATGTCACCGCCGCCGCGCTGGCGAGCGAAAACAAGGGATTGGCTCATCCCGCCAGCGTCGACAGCCTGCCAACGTCGGCCAACCAGGAGGATCATGTCTCGATGGCGACGCATGCGGCGCGGCGCCTCGCGGCGATGGCAGAGAACAGCGGCCATGTTGTCGCCACCGAACTTCTCGCAGCCGCCCAGGGCATCGATCTACGCCGCCCGCTGGAGACGTCGCCACGCCTTAAGGACGCCATGCGGGCGCTGCGCAACGAGGTCCCCTTCCTTGATCAGGACCGTGCAATGGGCGCCGACATTTCAGCGATCCATGATTTGTTGGAGCGTGGCTGGTTTCGTGACGGTTATTTCGCGGCCGAGACTATCCTTCAGCATTGACTCCTGCCCGCAAATTTAACCCTCGGCGCCCACCGTCCAGGTGTGACCGCTTTGCAGGAGAGCTTGAAGATCGCCCTTGATTTTTCTCTCGGACTCGAAACGCGCCCACACTTGCTGGTCGTAAGACGGCGCGGGGTCGCAGAAAACTACGCCCAGGGCGACCGGGAAATGCGGCGGCTGCATGGCAACCAGCATGCCCGCGAGGGTCCGATTGCCCTGATCGTGCAGCAGGATGTCGGCTTCGCCGATACCGTCTTGTCCTAGCGTCACCACTTCCAGTTCGAGTGTGCCAGGCTTCAGCCGCAGGCCGCGGTCGGCGTCCTTGCCAAATACCAGGGGCTGACCGTGTTCGAGGTGGATCTGCGCCTGGTCGGCAACCGCGCGGTCGGTGAAAGCGGCAAAGACTTCGTCGTTATAGACGATGCAGTTCTGGAAAATCTCCACCAGCGAAGTCCCGCGATGCGCCTGCGCCCGCTTGAGGACTTCCGATAGCTGCTTTTGCTGGGTATCGACGGCGCGGGCGAAAAAGCGCGCACCGGCGCCCAGCGCCAGTGCGCCCGCCGAGAGTGGCGACTCCAGCGAGCCTTCGGGAGTCGACGGCGAACGCGTACCGGCCCGCGATGTCGGCGAGTACTGGCCCTTGGTCAGGCCGTAAATCTCATTGTTGCACAGCAGGATCTGCAGATCGACGTTGCGACGCAGGACGTGCAGCAAGTGATTGCCGCCGATCGACAGGGAATCACCATCGCCGGTGGCCACCCAGATGTCGAGGTCCGGGTTGGCCAGCTTGACTCCGGTTGCAATCGCCGGCGCGCGACCGTGAATGGTATGAAACCCGTAAGTCGCCATGTAATAGGGAAAACGCGCGGCGCAGCCGATGCCGGAGATAAAGACCGTCTGTTCCGGCTTCGCGCCCAGGTCGGCTAGGGTTTTCTGCATGGCCTTGAGGATGGCATAGTCGCCGCAACCCGGACACCAGCGCACCTCCTGATCGGTTGCAAAATCTTTCGCCGTCAAGGGTTTGATCGGGCTTGTGACGTTCATGTCACGTCTCCAATTGTGCACGGATCGCCGCTTCGATCTCGGCGATCATGAAGGGTTTTCCGGTGACCTTGTTGAGGCCTTCGGCAGGCAAAAGATAGGTGCTGCGCAAGAGCGTCACCAGTTGGCCATTATTCATCTCGGGAACGAGAATCCGCTCGTAGCGCCCCAGCAGGTCGCCGAGATTTGCCGGCAGCGGCGAAATATGCCGCAGGTGGATATGGGTTACATCAACGCCCTTGTCCAATAGGTTCCCGACGGCACGACTGATGGGGCCGTAGGTCGAGCCCCAGCCGACGACCGCAAGACGACCGTGATCCGCGCCCAACTCGACGGTCTGATCGGGAATGTCCTTGGCAATGCCGGAGATCTTGCCGGCACGCACGTCGGTCATGCGCTGATGGTTCTGCGGATCGTAGGAGATGTTACCGCTGCCGTCGGCGCGTTCAATGCCACCTATTCTGTGCATCATCTCCGCGGTCCCGGGTCGCACCCAGGCCCGCGCCAGGGTGTTGGGGTCGCGGTCATAGGGCAGATAGCCCTCTGGGTCGGTGCGGAAACGCACGGGAAAGCGCGGCATAGCATCAATGTCCGGCACCGCCCAGGGCTCTGACGCGTTGGCGATGTAACCGTCGCTCAGCAGAATGACCGGGGTCATGAATTTGGTGGCGAGACGCACCGCCTCGATTGCCACTTCGAAACAATCCGCCGGCGAACAGGCTGCCAAAACGACCAGTGGGCTGTCGGCGTTGCGTCCATAGACGGCCTGATAGAGATCGGACTGTTCGGTCTTGGTCGGCAGGCCGGTCGCCGGCCCCGCGCGTTGCGAGTTCACGACAACCAGTGGCAGTTCGGCGGCGATTGCCAATCCCAGCGCTTCGGTTTTCAGGGCGATGCCCGGTCCTGACGACGAGGTGACGCCCAGGTTTCCAGCATAAGAGGCGCCAATCGCGGCACAGATAGCGGCAATTTCGTCTTCCGCCTGGAAGGTGGCGACACCGAAAGCACCCAATCGCGCCAGCACGTGCAATATGCTCGACGCCGGCGTTATGGGGTAGGAACAGAAAGTCATCTCAAGGTCGGCGAACTGCGCACCAGCGACCAGACCCCAGGCCAGAGCTTCCTGACCACTGACGTTACGATAGAGACCGGGCGCGATTTTCGCCGGCAGCATGGAATAGCCGGCGAAGTCACCGTCGAGTTCAGCCGTCTCGCCGAAAGCGTGGCCGGCATCCAGGGCCGCCGTTGTAGCGGCCGCGATCTCCGGCCGGGCGGCAAACTTCTTACTGAGCCAATCATGCGTTGTCGCGCGGTCACGGTCGAACATCCAATAAACCAGGCCCAACGCCCACATATTCTTGCAACGCAAGGCTTCTTTCTTGCTGAGGCCCAAGTGCTTAACCGCATCCTGGGTCAACTGTGACATATCGACCTCCATGACCCGGTAACCTTGCAGGCACCCGTCGGCCCGTGGATCGGCGTCGAAGCCGGCCTTGGCGATATTGCGTTCGGTAAAGGCTCCGGAATCGAGCAACAACAGCCCGCCTCCACGCACTTCCTGCAAGTTGACCTTCAAGGCCGCTGGATTCATTGCCACAAGGACATCGATCCTGTCGCCCGAAGTCTTGATGACCCGGGCACCGAAATTGATCTGAAATGCCGAAACCCCGTAGGTCGTGCCGACCGGCGCACGAATTTCAGCGGGGAAGTCTGGAAAGGTCGCCAGGGCACTACCCGCCAGAGCGGTCGCAAGCGTGAACTGGCCACCCGTCAACTGCATGCCGTCGCCGGAATCTCCGGCAAAACGCACGACCGCCGAATCCAATTCCTGGCGCTCGGAACCCGCCGTCTCTAGCACCGTCGACCCTTCCATACTCAACACTCTCCCCTTGGCATCCAAGGATTGGTTGCTGCGGTGCAGCACTATATGGGCCGAACCGGCCGGTTTGTCACCCTACAAAAAACCAATTACACACTAGTTGTTAGCAGATTAATTTATTCCACATTCAAGTATGATTAAAATGAGATTCCGACGGCTCTTCCTGCGTTTTGGAAGAAGCTTCAAGAACCGCCAGCATATCTCTGATACGAATTAGTTTTTTGCGCGGCGCGCAAGGCCCGGCGGCGTCGATCTCGGCGGCCTCAATGGCTTGCCAGTCCTCGTAAGTCACCCAATCCGCCCCGGCCTCGTCGAGGGCATCTTCAAGGCCTGCCCGGCCGGCTTTACGGCCTTGTGGGAAATCTTCGCAAATATGGCTGGCGACCAGGTCGGCGTCGGGCTTGTTGCTGCCGATGACACCGCTGGGTCCGCGCTTGGCCCAGCCGACGACATAGAGACCCTTACCGACACGGCCCTTGCGATTGACGATCACACCGCGCCGTGCGTCGAAGGGCAATCCGGGCAACGGCTTGACGCGCGTACCGATGGCGGCAACCACGACACCACAAGGGATATCGAAGAACTCGCCACAGCCGACAGCGGTCTCACCCTCCAGGTGCGTACGTTCCAGGCGCAGCCCTTCAACGCGGTCGCCGCCCAAAACCTCCACCGGCCGCGAATAGAAGTCGAAGTGCATGCGCTTGGCCTTGCCGGACGGCGCAAGGCCGGCAAAATCGCGAAAGGTCGCCAGGTTCTTCTCCTTCAAGCGTCGATCTCGCGGCGACAAATCGGCGTCCGCCGGTATGCTTGTCGGAATCGGCGTAAGGCCGGTGACCGGAACACAGTCCCGCAAGTGCATGAGCTCGCGCAGTTCGACATTCGTGAATTTGGCCTCCAGCGGCCCGCGCCGGCCGAACAGATGGACATCGCGGATCGGCCCCCCGTGGATCGCCCGCGCCGCATAGTCCGGCAGGTCGGAGTCCTCCATTTCGCCGGCGGTCTTGACCAGAACGCGCGCGATATCCAAACCGACATTGCCGTGCCCGATGACCGAGATCGACTCGCAATTGAGGTCGGGGTGGAGGTCGCGATGGTCGGGATGGCCGTTGTACCAACCGACAAAGGCAGCCGAGCCGTAAACGCCCCTTTTATCGCCGCCAGGAATCTCCAAGGCGCGATCGAGGGGAGCCCCGATCGCAACAACAACTGCATCGTAGAGGCGCCGGACGACCTCGAGCGAAATGTCGCGGCCAACTTGGACATTGCCGTAGTAGCCGACATGTTCGTTCAGCGCGGTGCGCTCATAGGCGCGCACGACCCGTTTGGTGCTTTGATGGTCGGGTGCGACACCGCCGCGGATCAGGCCAAAGGGCGTCGGCAGGCCTTCGATAAAATCGATGCGACAGTCGAGACCACTCTTGATCAAGGCCTCGGCGGAATAGAATCCGCTGGGCCCTGCGCCGATAACCGCGATGCTGACCGGCACCAATGACCTCCAAAGGGGTTCTTTTTATTGGCGCGGAGCTTAGCAGGTGATTCTGCACAATGGTACCCGCCGCGCATCACGCCAGATCAAGTCATCGAGAAGTGGCCGGCGCCGCCCGATCGCATCATTACGGTTAACATGGGACGGGGGCCCTTATGCGTTCATGCAAAGCGATGGTTCCAAACGGCTACAGCCCTAACGCATCAGGCTTAATCATCTATATTGTAGTACCTTAAGGAAGTTTCTTTAGCTATCAGTTGGGCTGTGGAGAGCGAGTCCGACCGGCGGGCCCTGGACTAGGCCGCGTGACGCGCAAGAACGCGTTCAGGCGGAATGACGATGGACACCTTGGTTCCCTTGCCTACCTCGCTGGTGATCTCGAAGGCAGCCCCGTGCAAGTCGGCCAGGTGCTTGGTCAAGGGCAACCCAAGGCCGGTGCCCTCGCTGTGACGGGTTAGGACCGAATTGACCTGTCCGAAAGGCTGCAACACGCGCGGAATATCGTCCTCTGCAATACCGATGCCCTGATCGATCACTGACACGCGCAGACCGCTGTCGAGTTCTTCGGCGGTCAGGAGCACGGTCCGCTCGGCCGGTGTGAACTTGACGGCATTGGTCAAGAGGTTGATGAGGATCTGCTTGAGGCGACGTTCGTCGGCGCGCACGGTCGGCAACACTGCTGGGACATCCATCTTGACCCTGACGTTGGCTTCCTCGGCGCGCTGGCGGATCATGGCGAAACAACGCTCGGCGACCGTCGGAATGTCGACGATGTCCTCGTTCAGCTCGATCTTGCCGGCCTCTGCCTTCGACAAGTCGAGAATATCGTTGATCAGTTCGAGAAGATGGACACCGCTGTCGTGGATGTCTTCGGCATAGCCGCGATAGCGATCGCTGCCGATCAAGCCAAATATCTCGCTGCGCAAAATGTCCGAAAAACCGATGATGGCATTGAGCGGTGTCCTTAGTTCGTGGCTCATGACGGCCAGGAATTCCGACTTCGTGCGGTTGGCAAGCTCTGCCATTTCCTTGGTGTCGCGCAGTTCCTGCTCGGCCTGTTTTTGCTGCGTGACGTCCTCCTGGATGCCGACGAAGTACTCCACTTCGCCATTCTCGCCGAACACCGGATTGACCATCAGGCGATTCCAGAAAGTCGAACGGTCCCTGCGATAGCTGTAGAGGTCGACGCGGAGCGGTGTGCGCTGTTGCATGGCGCGGCGCAGCCGCTTGAGATCGCCGCGGTCGGTCTTTGGACCGCGCAGGAATCGGCTGTTGCGACCCAGCGCTTCCCGGGCCGAATAGCCGGTAATGTTGGTGAACGCGCGATTGACAAATACCACCGGGTTGTCGCGTTGCCGCGGATCGGAAATCATCACTCCGGCTTCGGTCGCGGTCAGCGCCGCGGCCAGCCGCTTGTTCTCTTCGCCCAGCCGCAGCAACTCCGTCTCGCGTTCCTTGAACTGCGTGATATCGCTGTAAATGCTGATCAGGTCGCCTTCCGGCGAACGATAGTCCTGATGACGCAGCCACCGGCCATCGGCCAGACGGAACACGCCCTCGGCCTGACTGGCGCGGCTTCGCATCCAGGCCGCCGCCCAGGCCTTGGGGTTCTTTGCCGCCTCGGGGCTGCGGCCGCTGCGAGCGAACAGCACCACAAGGTCCCGATAACTTGAGCCCTGGCGGATGGCGCCCTCGAGACCGGGAAAGAGGTACTCCCGGAACTTGTGATTGCAGACGACCAGCCGGTCGTCGCGGTCATAGAGCGCGAGACCTTCCGAGGAACTCTCTATCGCGCGGGTGAAACGCGACTGGGCCGTGGCCAAACGTTCTTCGGCACACCGCGCCGCGGTGATGTCGGTGCCTGTACCGCGATAACCCAGGAAACAGCGGTCCTTGCCAAAGACCGGCTTGCCGTTAATGCGCAACCAGCGACTTACGCCTGCATTCCCATGGGGCGCGATTGTGACGTCGCGGAAAGGTCGGTGCGCCAACAACTCATCGAAGCCGTCGCCCTCGATCCCGTCGCGATCCGCAACCCCTTCCAACTCCATAAGGCTGCGGCCGAGGAAGCTGTTGACGTCGATACCGCTGACCTCGCGAGCCCGATCCGAGACATAGGTGAAACGAAGGTCCGGCCCCATTTCCCAGAACCAATCGGAAGCGGCATCGGCCATGTCCCGGAAACGCGCTTCGCTCTCGCTAAGGGCCGTAAGGGATTCTTCGCGGTAGGCGGCCTCGTGGGCGATCGAGATACCCACCAGCACAATAGCGGCGGCAAACCCGAATATCGCCGTGACCGCCGTCACGAAGGGGGTGAAGAAGCGCTTCCACCAGATGGCCGTGATTGCCTCTTCCTTGACCGTGACGGCAAGCGTCAAATCGAGATCGCGCAGGGCGTGCCAGCTGGCTATCCCGGTCA
>JAJFGM010000161.1 GCA_021776145.1 Kiloniellaceae bacterium
ATTCGCCGGTGCAAGAACATCCAGGAGTTGCCCTCGTTTGCCCTCGAACCGACTGGCGGAGATGGCCCGCTTGAGCGCCCCGCCGCTACGCTTGTCAAGCGCGGCCGCGGTTGGGCTGAGCTTCTTATTCGCCGCAACGCCCGTGACTATGGTTCCGCCGTCTGGAAGCTTGGGTGCGGCAAAAGTGATCTTCATAGGGGACCTCTCGAGTCTCATGGAGCGGAGCGGCGTCGATCACGAGGCCGCGCCCCCCCTCAATGCCGGTCTTTTGCCGGCAAGGCAAGACCGCTGCGCGCGACGATGCCGCAAGCTGACAAGGTCACGGCAGGCTCACGGCCAGAATAGGTGTCCCCTCTTGGAGAACCAGGCTGGCGGACCATCGCGTTGCACTACGGCTCATGCAACGCCGACAAGGGCCGCATCGATGGCACCACGCCGAGGCCGGCTCATATTGCTTGGCGGAGACCAGATCCTGGGCCATAACAAGGCTGTAAGTCGGCGCCAGGCAAGGATTGCCGCCGCGAATGGACAGGGAAAACTACTGGACGGAAGGAATCCCTTCCGGCTAACTCTTTTTGTTTGGACGACCAGGGATTCGGTTTGGCGGATGCGGGCCCTTACGCGTTATATCTTCAGCCAGCTGGTGACCGCGGTACTCTTTATTACCGTGGCCCTGACCTTTGCGATTTGGCTTACGCAATCGCTGCGGTTGATCCACTACATCGTCAACCGAGGCCTGCCTGCGAGCACTTTTTTCGCCTTTGTCGGCCTATTGCTGCCGTCATTTCTCGGCATCGTACTGCCCATCGCCACCTTCGTTTCCGTGCTTTTCGTCTACAATAAGCTGACCATGGATTCCGAACTGGTCGTGCTGCGCGCCGCCGGGCTGTCGCAATACCAACTGGCCAAACCGGCGCTGATACTGTCCGTCCTGGTGACCCTCATCGTCTTCAGCATCTCGCTGTTTTTTCTGCCCTGGTCGTTCCGTCATTTCAAGGACCTGCAATATAATATTCGCAACGACTATTCCGCGGTGCTGCTGCAGGAAGGCGTGTTCAATACGATATCGAATAACATCACGGTCTATGTGCGCGAGCGCAGCGCCGATGGACAGATGCACGGCATTTTGGTCCATGACAGCCGCGACCCGGCCAAGCCAGTGACCATGATGGCGGAAGATGGGGCCATGGTGCCCGGCCCGGACGGGCCACGCGTGGTCATGACCAATGGCAATCGGCAAGAAGTAGAGCGTGAGTCCGGACGTCTGTCGTTGCTCTATTTCGACAGCTACACGGTCGAACTATCGCAGTACAACAAGGCTGTGGGCTCGCGATGGCGCGAACCCAAGGAGCGCTATATACATGAACTCCTGTTTCCGGGTGACGACAGTGAGGACCAACGCTATCGCAACGAGTTGCTGTCTGAAGGCCATCAGCGGCTGGCAGGGCCCCTCTACACCATGGCATTCGTGCTGGTCGCCCTGGCGGCCCTGTTATCGGGAGAGTTCAATCGGCGCGGGCAAGCAAGACGCGTCGTCCTCGCAACCGTGATTGTCGCGGGCCTGGAAGGCGCGACCTTTTCGCTGCATGATTTCGCCACGAGACTGCCGCTGACGACGCCCGCCATGTACGTAACGGTGCTGCTCGTCATGGCTGTCAGCCTGTGGCTGTTGCTGCGCCAGCGTCCGCGCTCCGCACCCTCGCTCGCCGACCCGGCCGCGGCGTCATGACCCAGCGCGCCGTCGCCCCGTCCGTACGACATCTTAGACTGTCGCAGACGCTTTCCGGATACATCGCGCGCCAGTTTCTATTTTGGTTCGGCAGCTTCCTGATCAGCCTGCTCGGCATCATTCTCATGGTCAGTCTCGTCGACCTTCTCGACCGCCTGGCAACCAAGAATGTCTCGTTGGGTCTGGTCGTCCAGATGGCCCTGTTGAAGCTGCCGCACCTGAGCCAAGAGGTCATGGCCTTCATCGTACTGTTCGCCAGCATGACAACCTTCTGGCGGCTGACCCGCTCACACGAGTTGGTCGTGACCCGCGCGGCGGGAATTTCCATCTGGCAGTTTCTTCTGCCGGTCCTTGCCATGGCGGTCCTGGTCGGCCTGTTGACGGCGACGGTCCTGAACCCCCTCGCCTCGATCCTGCTCGGCCGTTACGATCAATTGGAAGCCAACCACATCAAGCATCAAAGTTCCATGCTCGCGGTTTCGAAAACCGGGTTGTGGTTGCGCCAAGCCGACGGCGAGGGACAGTCCGTCATCCATGCTGCCCGCGTCAGCGACGATTCCATGGTACTTCACGATGTCATCGTGTTTCGGTATAGCAATTCCAACCGCTTCTTCAGTCGCATCGATTCCCGGCGGGCGCGTTTGGTCCCCGGTGCCTGGAAGTTTTTCGACGCTTGGCATTCCCAACCGGGTACACCGGCGACTTTCGTCGCCGAAATGTCCATCGAAACCACGATGACACGCGAAAAGATTCAAGAAAGTTTCGCGGCGCCCGAAACGATTTCTTTTTGGAGTTTGCCGGGGTTCATTGCGTTGATGGAGGGAGCCGGATTCTCCGCCCTCCGACATAAACTGCAATACAACAAGCTGCTGGCCCTGCCGGTGTTATTTTCGGCAATGATCCTGCTTGCGGCGACTTTTTCCCTGCGGCCGCAACGGCGCGGACATGTCGCCACTATGATCATGGCTGGTATTCTATTCGGCTTTCTTTTGTATTTTGTCTCCAATTTCGTTTTTGCATTGGGACTGTCGGCCAAAATTCCCGTCGTTCTCGCAGCCTGGACGCCTGCGGGAATCAGTTTGATGCTCGGCGTCGCTTCGCTGCTGCACCTGGAAGATGGGTAGCCAGCCGCCATGGGGGAAGCGACTATCAGGGCGATGGGTTTGGGCTTGATGCTGCTGCTTTTCGTGGCAGCTTCGCCAATCAGGGCGCAGAGCCCGGTATCACAAGAGATTCCAGCCCTGATTAACGCCGACGAGATCACCTACGACAGGAACCTGGAAATCGTGACCGCCCGAGGCAATGTCGAAATTGCCCAGGGCGCACGGATCCTGATGGCCGATCTGGTCAGCTACAACATCCAAACCGAAGTTGTCACCGCATCCGGCAACATCACGCTGCTTGAACCGAGTGGCGAAGTGCTCTTTGCCGAGTACGTCGAATTGAAGAAGGACCTGGCCGAGGGGTTCATTCGTGATGTCCGCGTTCTCATGGCCGATCAGACCCGCCTCGCGGCGGCCAGCGGCGACCGTCGTGAAGGCAATATCACGACCTTCCGCCGCGGCGTGTTCAGTCCCTGCGCGCTCTGTAAAGACGACCCCGACCGCGCTCCGCTTTGGCAACTCAAGGCGCAGCGTGTGGTGCACGATCAGGAAGACCAAACCATCCGCTACTACAACGCCTGGATGGAAATTTTCGGTATTCCGGTCATCTATACACCCTATCTCGAACACCCGGACCCAACCGTCAAACGAAAAAGCGGCTTTCTTTCGCCAACCTTCAAACAGACCGAGACATTGGGTGCGACGTTCAGGACTCCCTATTTCTGGGCCATAAACGACGTCAGCGATCTCACGGTCGAACCGCTCTTCACCACCGATCAGGGCGTACAAGTCGCCGGCGACTACCGCCACATTTTCCAGAATGGCGAGGTGAACGTTATCGCAAGCGGCACCATCGCGGATCGCGAGGAGGCCGATGGCCAGATCAAAAATGACCGCTTCCGCGGCCATATCAACGCCAACGGACTGTTCGACCTGGACGAAACCTGGCGCGGCGGTTTCAAGATCAACCGCGCGACAGACGATACCTATCTGCGTCTCTACGACATTAGCGGCGAGCGGACATTGACCAGCCAAGTTTTCGCCGAGGGTTTCCGCGGCCGTAATTATGCTTCGGCAGCGCTGCAGGCATTTCAAGGCCAGCGCGAGGCTGATGTTTCGGGAGAATCACCCCTGGTCGCGCCTTTGTTGAACTACAACTTTGTCGGTCAGCCCGGCGCGGCGGGTGGACGCTTTTCACTCGACGCCAACATCCTTGGATTGACTCGCAGCGAAGGCCGCGACACCAGGCGACTGTCCCTGGCCGGGGCCTACGACATTCCCTATACAGGCCCGCTTGGGGATGTTTACACCTTGACCGCGCGGCTCCAGGGCGATGCCTATTGGACCAACGGCAACGACCCCGGCAACGCCGATGTCAGCCCACTCAACAACCAGGGCAGCGACACGTCTGGACGGATATTTCCGCAACTGGCCCTGCAGTGGCGCTATCCCTGGATTCAGAGCAACGAGTACTTCAGTCAAGTTGTCGAACCCGTTGCCCAGGTCGTTCTGGCGCCGAATGGTTCCAATCCATCCGGCATCCCCAATGAAGACAGCCTCGGGTTCGAATTCGACGATACGAACCTGTTCAGTCTGAACCGGTTCCCCGGCATCGATCGGGTCGATTCCGGATCGCGGGCCGACTACGGACTGCAATGGAGCGCCTACGGCGACGGCAACAGCACGTTCAGCGCCTTTGTTGGCCAAAGCATCCGCTTTGCGGATCCCAGTGTCGATGCCTTCAGCGAAGGCTCGGGACTGGAAGACCCGATTTCCGATCTGGTCGGCCGTATTGAGGCCCGGCCCTTTTCGGGGCTCGACCTTCACTACCGCATGCGCTTGGACAACTCCTCTTTGCGCGCCCGGCGCAGCGAATTCCAGGGCCGCATCGGCCCAACCGCCCTTAACCTTAACTTCGATTATATATTCATCGGAAGCGACGCGAGCTCCGACGAATTCGCCGATCGCGAGGAGCTTACGACACAGGTGAATTCCCGGTTCACCAATAACTGGTCAGCTTTTGCCTCGCACCGGCGCAACCTTGAAGAAGGCGAAAATTTGAGCGTCAACGCCGGACTGACGTATCAGGACGAGTGTTTCGTGATCCAAGGCATAGTATCGAGAACATTCTTCGACGATCGCGAAATCGAGTCCGAGGATACATTCTTCGTGCGGCTCGTTTTCAAACATCTGGGCGAGGTCGCGGCACGCTAAACCGACGCGTCTTCAGTTAGAACCGTTCCTTGCGATCCAACAGATCGAATCCTAATTCATACCGCTGTTGCGTGAATCGACCGCGCCGAAACGCGTTATGGCAAATGATGAGCGCGCTGTACCGCCAATGGTCAGGGGCCTATAATGCGCCGCCGAAGAATTGAATCGGCAGCGCGTTAACTATACCCAAGAAGACATGGCATTGTTTGCAATTCGTGCGTTCATCGTACTCAGCTTGAGCCTTACCGCGGCCCTCGGGATACTCGACCAAAATCCGCAATCAGCACGCGCTCAGGATTCCCTGCGTCCCGCCGCCGTGGTAAATGACGAAGTCATCTCGGTATTCGACCTTGTGATGCGCACGCGCCTCGCCATCTTGGGCAGCGGCGTGAAGGACACGCAGCAAACGCGAAACCGAATTTCCAAGCAGGTCCTGCGTCGACTGATCGACGAACGGCTGCAACTGCAAGAGGCAACAAGGCTGGATATCACGGTCGACGACGCCGAGATCGACGAGGCGGTTGACGGAATGGCTCAGCAGAACAAAATGACGCGGCAGAAGTTCATCGAGACATTGCGGCGGCGCGGCGTTTTGGAAACCAGTCTGACGGAACAGATTCGCGCGCGACTGGCTTGGCAGGCAGTAGCGGCGCGGCGCCTACGCCCGTCGGTCAACGTTTCGGACCAGGAGGTCGACGAGATTGTTGCCAGCATCCAGGCAACCCAGGGTGATCTGCAATACCGAGTCGGAGAAATCTTCCTGGCCGTCGAGAACGCGCAGCAGGAAGACGAGGTCGTGCAGAATGCGGGGCGTCTGGTCGAGCAGTTGCGCAGCGGCGCCAATTTTTCCGGCCTGGCCCGGCAATTCTCGCAGTCGGCCACCGCCAATTTAGGCGGTGATCTCGGCTGGATCTCCAAGGTCCAGTTGGGCGACGAATTGAGTAATGCGCTGTCCGGGTTGAAGCCCGGGGATTTTGTCGGACCGGTCCGCACACTATCGGGATACAGTATCTTGCTTCTGCGTGAACAAAGGCAAGCGACGGAGACGGAAATCGACCGAGACCGCATCCGTCAGGATCTGTTCCGCGAGCGTCTCAATCGTCTGGCGCGAAGATCGATGGAGGATCTGCGCCGGGCAGCCAATATCGACATCCGAATTTAATCACCTTGACGTCGGGCGGCAGTCTCTGGTCCGGCGCGGAAGAACGGCGATGCCGATCCCCATGCCTATCGCGCTGACAATGGGCGAGCCTGCCGGCGTCGGCGGCGATCTTGCCCTCGCCGCTTGGCGCGCGCGCAACCACGAGGCACTGCCGCCGTTTTTCTTGATCGACGATCCAGGCCGCATTGCCCGACTTGCACGACAGCTCGCCCTGGATGTGCCTTTGCACTGCATCCAGTCCCCCGAGGAAGCGATCGGCGTCTTTGCCACACATCTGCCGATCCTGGCTCAGCGCTTGCCCGTCGATGTGGAGCCCGGCAAGCCGACTTCGGAAAACGGCGTCGCGGTCCTGCAAGCCATCGAATGCGCAGTGAAATTGGTTACGAACGGCCAGGCGGCGGCAGTGGTCACCAATCCCATTCACAAGCAGGTGCTCTATGAGGCCGGCTTCACATATCCCGGACACACCGAGTACCTGGCCAGTCTGGCCGGGCCGGACGCGATTCCGGTGATGATGCTCGCCTGTCCCGGACTGCGCGTCGTCCCCGTCACCATTCATTTACCCCTGGCGCAGGTCCCTGGGGCTTTAAGCCGGCAGGCGATCGAAGCCTGTGGTCGCATCACCGCGGCGGCATTGACCCGCGACTTCGCGATCGAGCGTCCGCGTTTGGCGGTTGCCGGCCTCAATCCACATGCCGGCGAAGGCGGCAGCATTGGACGCGAAGAGATAGAGGTCATCATGCCGGCATTGGAGACATTGCGCGGCGAAGGCATCGACATCCGCGACCCCGCGCCCGCCGACAGTCTTTTTCATGCGGCGGCACGCGCCAATTACGACGCCGCCCTGTGCATGTACCATGACCAAGCCCTGCTACCGCTCAAGACCATCGACTTTTTTGGCGGCATCAACATAACGCTCGGGCTCCCCTTCATTCGCACCT
>JAJFGM010000162.1 GCA_021776145.1 Kiloniellaceae bacterium
TGCGTCGTCGAACAGACCGGCGGCGCTTTCGCCGGATACGGCATCGTCACCATCCTGTACGCCGGCTCGCTGCTGAACGCCATCTACGCCATTCCCGCCGTCCGCTACAATGGTTTCAGGGTCTACACCAACACCCCGGCTTGCGGCGCCATGCGCGGCCACGGCACGGTCGATGTGCGCCACGCCTTCGAATGCCTGCTCGATGCCATGGCCGAAGAGCTCGGGCTCTGCCCCTTCGAAACACGCCGCCGCAACCTGTTGCAGGCGCCGACCCGCACCATCAACGACCTGGTCATCACCTCCTACGGCCTGCCGGAATGCCTGGACTGGGCCGAAAAGGCCTCGGGCTGGCAGACGCGGCGAAACAAGCTGGCGCCGGGCAAGGGCCTTGGCATGGCCTGCTCGCACTATGTCAGCGGCGCCGCGAAACCGGTGCACTGGACCGGCGAGCCGCACGCCGTGGTCAACCTGAAACTCGACTTCGATGCCGGCGTGACGATCCTCACCGGCGCCGCCGACATCGGCCAGGGCTCCTCGACCATTCTGGCGCAGATCGTCGGCGAGGTGCTCGGCATCGACTTCGGCCGCCTGACCGTCATCGCCAACGACAGCCGCATCACCCCCAAGGACAACGGCTCCTATTCCTCGCGGGTGACCTTCATGGTCGGCAACGCCGCCCTGCAGGCCGCCGAGGAACTGAAGACCCTGTTGGTCGCCGCCGCCGCGCGCAAGTTGGACGCGGCGCCCGAGGACATCGAATGCCTGGGCGAACTCTACCGCGTCGCCGGCAGCCAGGACCCCGGCATCGCCTATGCCGATGTCGTGCGCGAGGCCCTGGTCGAGAGCGGCACAATCACCACCAAGGGCACCTTCACCGTGCCGCGCGAGTTTCAGGGCGGCAAGTACCGCGGCGCCGGCGTCGGCCCGAGCATGGCCTATTCCTATTCGGCGACGGTCGCCGAGGTGACGGTCGACGAGATCACCGGCCGGGTCACGGTGGACCAGGTCTGGGTCGCGCACGATTGCGGTTATGCCCTCAATCCGCTCTCGGTCGAGGGCCAGATCCAGGGCGCCGTGTGGATGGGCATTGGCCAGGCGCTGAGCGAGGAAACCCAATACCACCAGGGCCTGCCGCTGGCGCCCAACGTCATCGACTACCGGGTGCCGACCATCGTCGAGTCGCCCGACATCAAGGTGAAGATCGTCGAGAGCATCGATCCCAACGGCCCCTTCGGCGCCAAGGAAGCCAGCGAAGGGGCACTGGCCAGCGTCATTCCGGCCATCGCCAACGCGGTCCACGCGGCGATCGGCGTGCGCGTCCTGGAGACGCCGCTGACCCCGGAACGGATCGTCGACGCCCAGGTCAAGCAGGAACGCGCCGTCCGCCGCGCCGCCGCCCAAGAGACCGCCAATCAGGGCGCCGCGTGATGGAATACATGCCCGATTTCCAAGTGGTGAAGCCACAAAACCTCGACGAAGCCCTGGCCGCCGTCGATACAACGCCGGGCGCGCGCTTCTTGGCCGGCGGCACCGACCTCGTACCCAACATTCGCCGCGGCATCGTCGCCCCCGAGCTATTGATCGATCTTGGCGGGTTGGCGGAACTCGATGGCATCGAGCCGGTCGGGGGCGGTCTGCGCATCGGCGCCGGAGTGACCCTGGCGCGGCTGGCCGACGACCCTGTCGTCGCCGAACACTATCCAGCGCTGTCCCAGGCCGCCGTCGAGGTCGCCGCCAGCAGCCACCGCGAGGTGGCGACCCTGGGCGGCAACCTCTGTCTCGACACCCGCTGTGTCTTCTACAATCAAAGCGAATGGTGGCGCGGCGCCAACGACTATTGCCTGAAATACCGCGGCGAGATCTGCCACGTCGCCCCCTCCGGCAACCACTGCTTCGCCGCCTTCAGCGGTGACGTCGCGCCGGCCTGCCTGGTCTATTGTGCCGAAGCCGAAATCGCCGGCCCCGTCGGCCGCCGCCGCCTGCCGCTGCGGGAGATCTATGCCGACGACGGCATGGCCCACCTGAAGCTGGCGCCGGGCGAGATCCTGGTCTCGGTCACACTCCGGGCCGCCAAGGGATGGCGCAGCGGCTATCGCAAGGCGCGGGTGCGCGCCGCCATCGACTTCCCCCTCGCCGGCGTCGCGATCGCCCTGCGCCGCGACGATACAGGCCTGGCCGGCCTGCGGGTCGCCCTGACCGGCACCAATTCCTGCCCGCTGCCGCTGGCCGGCACCGACGATCTGCTCGGCGCGCCCCTCGACGACGCGGCCGAAGCGAAGCTGCTGCGGCTGCTGTCAAAACAGATCCAGCCGATGACCAGCACCTTCACGCCGCCCGGCTACCGCCGCAAGGTCATAACCAACCTGACGCGTGCTTTGGTGCGTGAGCTCTACGGCGACGGCTGACTCCCTCGCTGGCCAGAACCACGAGCTTTCCACCAGGATCGGCAATTCGCCAGCATGCCGGCACTACGAGCAACTAACGAGATGACGTCAAAAATGCTGGTCGACGAGAATGGGATTCCCATCGGGGTCGATAAGGACGAAGCTGGCCGGCCCCTTGCTTTTTTCATCCGCCTCGCTGGCGAACTCCATGCCCTCGGATTTCAGTTGTTTCTGGAGGTCCCTGATATCCTGAAAGGTCTCGAGGATTTTGGTGTCTTGGCCCAAACCCGGATTGAAAGTCAGGGTGTTCTTCTCAATGTGTCCCTTGAACAGACCAATTATGCAGGTCTCGTTTCGCAGTATGAGCCAGCCTTGGTCGGCGTCCCCGCCTGTGACCTCGAAACCCAGCTTGCCGTAAAATGCCTGCGAAGCCTGGATATCTTGGACGTTCAGACTGATCGAGAATGCACCGAGCTCCATATCTGGTTTTTCCCCATTTAATTTCGACGCTTGCTCAACAAAGCCCCCTACTCGAGCAGATCGAGCCGGCAGGTATCCCATAGTTATCCAAGATTGCGTTAAACGCCCTCGGCGATCTGTCGGTCATATTCCACCGCATCGAACCGGCCTAGTGATGAGTTGACCAGGATGTTGTCGGACAAGCTCCATTCTTCCCATCCACGCACCCGCACGGAATTGCCCGTTTCGCTGTGCTTGCCTTCAAGGGTCCAAGCGAAAACGGCGTTGTGCCCGGCGCAGCGAATGTCGTCCATGTGGACCACCAGGTCGGGAAATTCGCTGTAGAAGCCTCTGGCCATTTCCGCGATCGCAACCCGCCCCACGGTGGGGTCGCCATTATTGATCGAAATCCGGCCATCTTCCTCGTAGAACGACGCAACGGCTTCAGGAGAATGTGAACTCCAGGCTTTGGCATAGCGGTCCGCCATTTTGCGAACGTCATTTGGATCAAGCGTCAAGTGGTCATCCCCTCGCTACTGGTCAAACGCCGCCTCGCGTTCACTCAAGGAATGCTTCGGCGTTCATGCATCCTGGCACTGAATTCTGATCCTCGCCGCCGCGCCGGACAATGCCTATTTAAAAATGGACCCGCGCCAGATGACCATCCGTCGTGTCTAATTAGGGCGGGCCCCAACATCGAAGGGTGATTCATCGCGGGGTAATCCAAATTCGTCCAAAGCTGGGAGCGACCCGAGTAAACGCCCCGGCGGCTCAGGACTGGCGCGTTGGCGAAAACCGCGACTACGTCGCAACCTTGCGCAGCAGGGCGACGAGCTGTTCTGCCTCGCCCGGCGCCAAGCCGGCAGCAATTCGCATTTCATGCTGCCGCACCTTGCGTCTGATGTGTGCGAAGAGATCCCGCCCCGCCGCCGTCAGGGTCAAGGCATAAGAACGTTTGTCGCGCTTGGACTCGCCGCGCGCGATAAGGCCCCGCGTCTCGAGTTTGTCGATGACGGCGACCAGGGTCGAGCGCTCGATGCCAAGGGCCCGCGCCAGGGTCGACTGGTTGAGGCCGGGATTGCCATCGATCAGCGCCAGGACGCCGAACTGCCCCGGCGTGATGCGGTCGTCGGCCATTTCTCGCATGAAATCGTCGAACACCGCGGCCTGGGCGCGACGCAGGTGATAGCCGAGCAAGTCGTCGAGCAGGCCGTTGCTGGCCGTCGGTTTAGTGGCCGGTTTAGTGGCCGGTTTGATGGCCGATCTGGTGGCCGAACTGGGCGGTTTGCCTTTGTTTCGGCTCACGTCGTCGCGCTTTCCTGTTCCGCTCGCAGGCGATCGACCACGATGCCGCGCAGGCGAAAGCGCTGCACCTTGCCGGTTGCGGTCTGTGGCATTTCGTCAAGAAAAACGAAGCGGCGCGGGCATTTGTAGACGGAAAGGCGGCTGATCAGGGTTTCGGTCAGTTCCGCCTTCAGGGCGTCATGATCACCGTCCCGGTCATTTGCCACCAAACAAAGGGCCAGGCGTTCCAGCCCGTCTGCATTCGCCGCGCCGACGACCGCCGCCTCGGCCACACCCGGATGCTTCAGAGCTTCTTCTTCGATTTCGGCCGGACTGACCCACTGGCCGGAAATCTTCAGCATGTCGTCAGCGCGGCCCTGGTGGTGATAACAGCCGGCCGCGTCGCGCTGGAAGACGTCGCCGGTATCGTACCAGCCGTCGCAAAAGGCGGCCGCGGTCTTTTCTTCCTGCCGCCAATAGCCGGCGGCCAAGCTTGGGCAGCGCACGTGCAGTACGCCCGGCTGCCCCGGATCAGCCGCTTCGGCACCCTCCCTCGTCAAGAGCCGAACCTCGGCGCCGGGCAGCGGTTTCCCCGTCGCCCCGGGATGACAGTCGTCCAGTCCATTGCCGAGAAACATCATCAGAGTTTCGGTCGAGCCGATGCCTTCGAGAATCGGTCGCCCGGTCGCCGCCTGCCACTGCCGAAAGAGCGGCTCCGGCAGGCGCTCGCCGGCCGCGACGTAAAGGCGCACGGCGCCCAGGGCCCGATTGCGCGCCAAACCCTCGGCAAGGATGTTGCGATACATGGTCGGCACGCAGAAGACCACGCTGGGCCGGGTTCGCTCGATGGTCGCGGTCACCGCCCCTGCCGCCGGCCAGCCGCGATGCAGCACCGTGGTGGCGCCGAGACGCAGCGCCGCCAGCAGGCAGTGGCCGAGGGAAAAGGCGAAGAACAGCTTCGAGGCGCTGAAAATGCGGTCGCCGGGCCCGACGCCGTGCAGCGGCCCCAGGTAGCGTTCCACCGTCGGGATCGACTTCTGCAGATGCACCGCGGCCTTCGGCACCCCGGTGGTGCCCGAGGTGTACATCCACAAGGCCATGTCGTCGGGCCGCAGCAGCGTCGAGTCGAGCTTGCTTTCCTGCGTTTGCATGAGATCCGCCAGCACTGGCGCCACGCCGGCGCCGTCCGGCGGGTCGAATGAAAGAATGACACGGGGCGGCGCCTCGCAATCTCGCAGGGCCGCCTCGACCAGCGGCAGGAATTGCGGATCGGCGACGAGGGCACGGCAAGCGCTGTCCGTGATAAAATAAACAAGGTCCTCGCGCGTCAGCCGCAGGTTCAAGGCCACGGGAACGGCGCCGATCTTCATGGCGCCGAGATAAACGAAGAAGAACTCCGGCGAATCGTCGACCAGGAGCAACACCCTGTCCTGCGCCGCGACCCCCAGCGATCGCAGGACACCGCCGGCCTGGCAGGCCGCAGCCTCGAGCGCGCCATAGGTGATCTCGCGGTCTTCGCTGAGCAGGGCCGCGCGATCGGCCAAGCCCAGCGCACGAGCCGGCGCCAACAAGACATCGGCCGCGTTCATCCCCCCCTGCGCCGTTCCGTCCCTAGCCGACACGCGCTTTTGTCCTCCCGCGGCTGCCGAGATATTGTTCGATACCCCAACTATTTTTGGGGATATCGACCTGCCCTGTCAAGCCGGCTCGTTCGGGGTCCGCGCGCCTGCCGCTCGGCCAGGACGTGATCTTTGGCCATTCGGCCTGTCCACACTGCGGTCGACGCCCGGCGGCCCGCGATCTTGTGCGAATTCCAAACTGGCTGGCGCGGCGCGCCCGCTGCCTTCGGTTTTCCCTTTTTTTTCTTGGGCATCGCGTGGCGATCACGAGCGTCCTGCCATTTGGCATCTTTTGGCCCTTGGCGCGCGAACCGTCTGGCTCAACGGCCAGCTGGTCGCCGCCTGATCCACCTCAGCGACAAGGCCACGAGGACCCACGTCCGCATAATTGCGAGAGGCAGGACGCCAAGCGAGAGATCCAGCCCACCCCTCGGGCACGCTTCTTATTTCCCCGCCCACTTCGAGCCTGCTTGATGTTCTTGAGAAAAAACGAAAAAATAGGCTCGGGGTCACTTCGGCCGCCGCCTCGTGCTCATTGCCTTGCGGGTCGGCGGAGTCAGAACGACAGGACGTAAAACATGCGTGACAAGAGTTTCAGGGTGAACCGACGGCAACTTCTGGCGGGTGGCCTTGCTATGGCGGCCACCTTGCCGCTTGCGCCGCGCGCCCAGGCCACCCGTACGATTCCCCTGGTCGCGAAGTACGGCAAAGCGCAGATCGCCGGCCTTCCAGAGCCCATGACCGATGTCTGGTGTTACGACGGTGTGGTGCCGGGGCCGTTGATTCGCTATCGCCAGGGCGAGCGCCTGCGGGTGAAGTTCCAGAACCAGATGACGCAGGGCACGACCGTACATTGGCACGGGCTGCGCCTGCCAAACGCCATGGACGGCGTGCCCCACGTGACACAGCCGGTTGTCGAGCAGGGCGAGTCTTTCGATTATGAGTTCGAGCTGAAGGACGCCGGCTCCTTTTGGTACCATCCACACATCCAATCGACCCAGCAGATCGGGCGCGGGCTTTACGGACCACTGATCGTCGACGAACGCGAGCCGGTCGCGGTCGACCGTGACGAATACTGGATGCTCGACGACTGGCGCATGTCACCCGAGCATCAAGTGGTCGAGGACTTCAACGACGAGCAGGATCTTGCCAACGCCGGCCGCATCGGCAACACCGTCAGTATTAACGGCATCATTCCCGGCAGTTTCGAGGTTGCCGCCGGCGAGCGCATACGGCTGCGTCTGTTGAATACCGCCAATGCCCGCTATTTCGCCTTGCGATTCACCGGCCACAGTCCGGTGGTGGTGGCGTTGGGTGGCCACGCCTGCGAGCCGCACAGCCCGCCCGAGGGCCGGGTTCTGCTCGGACCGGGCATGCGTGCCGACCTCTTCATCGATATGAGTGGCCGCCCGGGCGACAGCTTCGAGATCATCGACGACGCCTACGAGAAAAAGCCTTACCGCCTGCTGAACCTGGTCTATCGGCCCGACCCACCGTTGCGCGAAAATCCGCTCGATGCCGCCATGCGTCTACCCGCAAACGTGGTGCCCGAACCGGATTTGGCCAACGCCGCGCGCGAGGAGGTAATCCTCGAGGGCGGCGCCAAGGGCGCGCTTATCGCCGGCACGCTGGACGGCAATCTGCTCAGCCTCAGCGAACTGGTCAAACGCGGCAAGTATTGGGCTCTGAACGGTGTGCTGTCGCACCAGCACAAAATGCCGCCCCTTTTGACTTTCAAGCGTGGGCAAAGCGTCGTCTTGGAAATGTACAACGACACCTATGTCAACCACCCCATGCATATCCACGGCCACACTTTTCAGGTGCTCAAGCGCGACGGAGAGCCGATGCCGTACCGGACTTGGGAGGATACGGTCAACGTCAAGCCGCGAGAGCGGGTCGAAGTGGCCTTCGTCGCCGACAATCCCGGCGACTGGATGTTCCATTGCCATATTCTGGAGCACCAGGAAGCCGGCATGATGGGAATCGTGCGCGTCGAATAGGGCCGCGCGCGCCGCCAATAGCAGTTTCATTCTTGCGACAAATGGAGACCGCGCGCCACATTTTCTGCTGGCACGGGATATGGCCGCTTGCGGGTCGATGCATGGGTTCTCGATTAACCATATAAGAGATTGATTTTTTAGTGCTTTTAAACTTCATTTGGCCCCGGGCCTAAGATTCCCGGGCCCGCGCGAGCCTGCCCAACGGCCGCTTTCAGCGGCGAAATCCCTACCGAATTAACCCCTTACGCCGCTCCGCTGCGTGGAAACCCGTAACCACACAGATTTCAAACAACGATAGAAAACAACGGAGCAAGAAAATGGCAACGATCAAAGGTAGCAGCTTCAACTCATATCTCGGCGAGTATCTCTTCGGGACGAACTACAACGATTCCATCTGGGGATATGGCGGGGACGACACCCTCTTCGGCTTCAACGGCAATGACTTCCTCTATGCCGGCGATGGCAACGACCGGGCCTATGGCGGCTGGGGCAACGACGTCGTTTATGGCGGCGCCGGCAACGACCACATCCAGGGCGGCGACGGCAACGACATCATGCTCGGCGGCAGCGGCAACGACTACGTCTATGGCGACCAGGGCAACGACTTCCTGTTCGGCGGCGACGGCGCCTTCGACGTGCTCTTCGGCGGCGACGGCCACGACAAGATCTATGGCGGCAACGGCCGTGACTATGCCTACGGCGGGACCGGCAACGACACCCTGGACGGCGGCAACGGCAACGACTATCTGATCGGCGACGACGGCTACGACACGCTGATCGGCGGCGCACGCACGGCCTTGTTCAACCGTTTGTTCGCACGCCATCACG
>JAJFGM010000163.1 GCA_021776145.1 Kiloniellaceae bacterium
AGGGACAGTAGGCCAATTGGCAGAGTCGTCGGTTTCAAACGCCGAATGTTGTGGGTTCGAGTCCCACCTGTCCCACCAACCACTAACCAAAAACCATACTACACAATGACCACCAGATTCGCAGAAATCATCGAACTCAAGCGTCAGCTTGACGACAAACTCAAGACCTTTGGTAAGGATGCCATCGCGGAAGCCTTTGCACCGTTCTTTGCCGCCAACCGTGACGTTGATGGTGTGTGCTGGTCTCAGTATACGCCTTACTTCAACGACGGCGACTCGTGCGAGTTCGGCGTACATGAGCCGTCAATCATCCTGACGCTGGCCGCCGCCAAGGCATACAAGCCCGAAGCCGACTGGAGCGAGTACAGCACCGCTCGCGTTGAAGAAAAGCCCCTGGCCGAATGCACCCCCGAGGAACTTCGGACTCTTGCCGAAGCCAAAGAATCCGCCAGCGACATGCTGCCGGAAGACGAGTATTTCGGATACAACAATCCCCGTTGCTTCGAATCCTGGGACCTTCGGGACAGTTCGTACAACCTGGAGCAGATGGGTTTCGATAACGTCTGGGGCCAAATCCCGGAAGAGGTCTTCGAATTCGTTTTCGGAGATCACGTCGAAGTCCGCATCATGCGAGACGGCACGGTCGAAGTGACCGAGTGCGAGCACGACTGATCCTTACGGAGCAAAGCGACGTGAATACTCTCTACCACGCGAAGTCCAGCGTCCACAAGTGGGGCGGCACGGTTGAGGACTATTTCCCTATCCACGACTTTATCGATAGCTCGAAAGCTACGATGCCTGACGTGCGACATAGGGCACTACTCCACAACTCGTTTGGGATCTTCCTGGTAGAAAAGGTATTCGGACATTACATTACCAACTCGGACGGGAAGGACGTGCCCGTCCGAGAGGTAGCTGAACGACACGTTATTGAGGATTTGGGTTTCATCCCTACTCCTCAGGATTGGCTCAAGTGTATCTCGCTCAAAGCGATTCCCTGGGCCGGTGGACACGCTAAGTCGTTGCAGCGTAGAGGTACACAAGTCAACCCGAAGATTCTTGAGAAGATCGAGTTGACAGACAAGCCCTAAGAGGGTATCATACATGGGGATGTAGGCCAATTGGCAGAGTCGCTGGTCTTAGAAGCCAGATGTTGTGGGTTCGAGTCCCACCTTCCCCACCAATCAAGTCCCGAGTTGTCATTATGGATGCACACGCAGCAGAACAAATGCGTAAAGTAACCCTCGCCCAATGTGCGATGCTGTCTGCTTACGCTGAGATTCAAGGAATGATCGCTGAAAACAAACAGCGTGAAACCTTGGGACACTCAATGGCATATGACGCAGCAGCGTTTGAAGAAGCCATGACTCGCAACGGTGCCCACTGGAACCAGATCGTTACTTTGATCAATGAGTGAACTTGTAGTACAGCCCATTCGTATTGAGGCGATCAAACCGCATCCCAACGCTGACAAGCTAGAGCTTGCAGTCGTGGGAGGTTGGGAGATCATCACTGGTAAGGACAATTACGTCGCAGGAGACGTTGTGGTTCATATCCAGCCCGACGCTATGGTGCCGCAAGAGTGGGCCGATAAGTGGGACGTGACCAAATACCTTAGCTGGAAAAAGAACGCTACGAGTGGTCGTGTGCGTGCTGCCCGACTTAGGGGCGTCGTGAGCTACGGTTTCCTCGTGCCTAACGAGAGTGAGGCCGAGCTTGGGGAAGAACTCGCGGAACACTATGGAATCACTAAGTATGATCCGCCGCAGACGCTAGGAGCGGGTCAGATGCGTTCCGAGCACCCGCTGTTCCATAGATATACGGATATCCAGAACCTCCGCAACTTCCGGGACATGCTGGCCTATGGCGAGCCTCTGGTCGTCACGGAGAAGATCCACGGGACCAATAGCCGTGTCGGCTGGGTTCGCACCGAAGCGATTGCAGATGAGCTACTAGATAATGGTGGCCTGAACGACTTGGTGATCGGAACCCACCGTACGCAGCGTGATCCCGATGATTGCGGAATATACGGTCTACCGATGGCCATGTATGGCGACCAGATGGCTGGAGTCGTGGGATGGCTTGAGGAACACCGCGAGCATGACGAACCGCGTCTCAATTCCGTTATCTTCTTCGGAGAGATCTACGGGGCTGGTGTGCAAGACCTCCACTATGGAGCGAAGCAGGAAAAAGGCTATCGCATGTTCGATATTTCCGTAAACGGGGAATACCTGTCCTGGCGAAGCATGGAGTATTTGGCTAAGGAGTTCGATATTCCGCTCGTTCCGGCTCTAACTCACGGTGTCTTCACTTTCGAGGATTTGGTGGAATTCGCTCAAGGCGACACCACGCTCGATGATGAGCACATTCGGGAAGGGGTCGTAATCCGGCCCTGGGCACAAGAACTCAAATGGGGCAAAGGCTCGAAAGACCCCAATCCTAAGAGAATGATCTTCAAGCTCATTTCTGATGCGTACCTGCTCAGGAAGGGCGGAAGCGAAATGCACTAAAACGGCCCTATGGGCCATACGTACACTTCTACGAAATCCCGAGTTGAACACCAAAAGCCATGAGTAGGCAAAATCTCAATTTCCATACTCCTCCGGTTTTGCAAAATGGAGGCCCCTCCGCTCAGATCTAGGACACACCCGGTCTTCTGTGGGTGACGTAACCCATTGTGAATCAATCACTTAGGCCACGACAAAGTACGAACAAAACCAAGAATCTACCTTACAACCTACTCGGAAAAGGTCATAATGTATGTGTACCTGACCTAGTAGGAGGTAAAAACAAATGACATCAACTATGGATCTGACAATCGACAATTTCACGGAACGGACTGGATTCCGCTTCCGTATTTCCCGCGACCAAAAAGCTGAGATCGACGCTGGTACTCTTACTCGTGAGCAAGCGTTTCAACAGTTTCTAGCTGCTGGTGGTCTTGAAAGACTGCAAGGTCGTCGTCCTGAAATTCCGGATAGCATCTACCTGGAAGACGGACTCACTCTGGAAAACTTCTCTCAACGTGTCGAGGCCGCCATCGGCGTGTCTCGCCGTTTCCGCGTGTCGCGTGATCAGCACGCCCTTATCAAAGAGGGTCAACTGACTCGTGAACAAGCCTTGGCCGAGGTTATTTCGGCTAAACGTGCCGAAGCTCTTGCCGCTACCGAAGCGACGGTCACACCTAACCAACCTGAGGTAGCTACTATTTTCGAGGATACCATCAATGAGTAATCTCAATCAATACATCGCTCAGGGGAATCTGGTTGACGACCCCCGTGTCATGGGTGAAGAGAACAACGTCGTGCGATTTGCCATCGCTGTCAACAACGGCTTTGGTGAGCGTCGTACTACGACGTTCGTGGACTGCGTTGGCTTCGGCAATCAAGCCGCTGTCATCGGTAAGCATCTGAGCAAGGGTAAGCAAGTCATCATTCGTGGTATGCTTGTCCCGAACTCGTGGGAAGACAAAGAGACCGGCCAGAAGCGTACCAAGCTCGAAGTCCGTCTCGAAAACGTCAACGGCTTCTTCTTCGTCGGTAACGGCGGGGGCGGCGAGGCTGGTGCGGACGCCGCAGCGGCGACCACTGGCGAAACTGCCAGCGAGCCGGTCGAAGCTGGTGCCGGTGCTGAGGGGGGCGAGAAGCTCTTTTAGACCCGATCCTGATGAAAGAAATCGAGGGCGGGGCTTGACTTGTCCCGCCCTCGTTGTATAATGTCAGCATGAGTAAACTCATCATACTGCGTGGCCCGAGCGGCAGCGGCAAGTCCACTCTTGCGAGATATCTCTCTGAGCAGTACAGCGACATGACTGCTGGTGACGTGATGCCTGTGCTTGAAGCCGATATGTACTTCGAGGGGTATCATGGCTACAAATTCGATGCTTCGCAGCTTGGCACGGCCCATCGCTGGTGTCAACTCGGAGTTGAGCGTTCTATGTTCCACGGAGAGGCCGTGATCGTGTCGAATACGAGCATGACCCATTGGGAAATGAAACCATATCTACAATTGGCAGAGCAGTACAGCTACACCGTCGAAGTGTGGCGTACTCCGGGTCCGTGGGATGCAGACATATTGTTCGAGCGTAACGTACATGGGGTGCCACTGGCAATCCTACAAAAACAAGTCCGCAAATACCAGCCCACCGACACCGAACAGGAGTGGGATGATCTCTCGATCTTCAAATCATGAACGACGATAAGCCTGACGAAATCAACGCCGAGCAAAGTCTGTGCTGGAAATGCAAGCATGGCTTATGCGTCAAGGAATCAGAGACCGAGCGGGTCTATCACGCGAACATGCGTGGTATGCCAGGGATGCCGCCTCCCCCTTCGGGAGCGGACAGTGGCTTCGGCATCTTTGAGGAAATGTCTTTCCAAGAAAGTGGCGAAGATGAAGATGAGGGCGAAGAACTCATCGAGCACACCATTGAACACGAACGCATCAAGACCATCTGCTACTGGCGACCGGATGGGGTAGTGAATACTCCCCCCATTTTGGTCTCGAAAGTCCAGCAATGCAGTCGTTTTGAAGAGAAGTAGCTTGACATACCGCCTAACGGTGGTAGAATAGAGCGTCATGAGACACCAAAGACATCTACCGCTATGCCAGCGTATCAAGGACGCTGGCGGCCAGCCCTACGTCGTGGGTGGCTACGTCAGAGACATGCTTTTGGGCCGTCAGCCCAAGGACGTGGATATCCTGGTCGTAGGAGCCAACGATGAGGTCATGAACCTACTAGATCGTGAAGGATCTATGGTTGGCGTGAGCTTCCCTGTGTGGCTCGTGGATGGTGTTGAGATTGCTCTGGCACGTACCGAGAGAAAGTCCGGTGCGGGGTACGCTGGCTTCGTCTGTGTGACGGGCGGCGTGACGCTTGAGCAAGACCTCCAACGTCGTGATCTCACGATCAACGCGATGGCTTTGGACCCGTTCACGGATCGTATTATCGACCCGTACGGCGGTGCCGCCGACCTTGCAAACAAGGTACTGTACCCTGTTGGTGAACACTTTGGCGAAGATCCGGTGCGTATCTTGCGTGCCGCACGTTTCGCTGCTCAACTGGATATGAAAATCTCTGGTGCTCTTGTTCGTGCCGCCGAGCCCGCTCTGGCAGAGCTTATGGATGAGCCGGGCGAGCGTCTGTGGGGTGAGCTTGAGAAGGCTCTCCGTACGCAGAGGCCGTCACTGTTCCTCGCTGGCCTGGACGAGCTAGGTGCTTTGGAGATTGTCCTTCCGGAAATCGCAGCACTCAAGGGTCGTATCCAACCGGAGAAGTACCATCCCGAAGGCGATGCCTACGTGCATACGCTGGAGGTTATCGACCGGGCTGCCGATCTTGGTGGCGACGACGAGGCGATGTTCGCAGCGTTGACGCACGATCTCGGCAAGGCCGTAACCGATGACGACAATTTGCCTCATCACTACAACCACGAAGCTCTGGGTGTGCCGCTGGTACATCAAATGTGTGATCGTTTGCGTGTGCCTAACGGACATCGCAAGGTAGCTGCTGCGGCATCGAAGGATCATCTGAACGTACATAGATTCAACGATTTGAAGCCTGTCAAGAAGGTACGCCTACTCATGAGGTTGGGTGCCGCTCAGGGAGACCTGCTGGCTCGTCGTGTTGTTCTGGCCTCCAAGGCGGACGCACGGGGGCGAGGCCCCCTCTACGCGGACGTTCCCTACGAGCAAGGTGATAACCTTCTAAGAGCCGCTGCGGTACTCCGCACGGTGAAGGGTCACGAATTCGCTAACCTAAAAGACGGTCGGAAGATCGCTCAAAAGATGGAGCAAGCTAGAGCAAAAGCCTTGAAGCTTGCAGGTATCTGATATGAATAGTCATAAACCAAGTATCAGACGCTTTCACTTCGTCCGTTCCGAAGACGTTTCAGGCGTCAGCGGGACGGGCGTTGTTGGCGAAGGCGTCGAGTTCAGTGGTGGAAAAGTTGCGTTCACTTGGCTGTCACATATGGGTGCGGTCACGGTATACGACAACATCAAAACGTTCATTGCAATTCACGGACACGAGGGTAAGGGTGCGATTGAATGGATCGATCCGGACCCCGTGGAAGAGACCGAACCAGAAGCCGCAACGCCTAAAAAGAGAAATACAAAGAAGGTATGAAATACCAAATGCTATCGTTCGAGGAGGCCATGAAGCTTGGCTTCAAGGACGAAGACCTGACTGAGTGGTACGACCACGAATACATGAATGGCGTATTCCTTATGGAAGATGACGTTCCTGTGAAGCTACTTGGTAGCGACGGCGGCGAGCCAGAGGACCAAAAGCTGTATCGTGATTGGGCCTGGGTTACTCCCGCGTTGAACGAAGCATACGAGGCTGGCAAAAATGAAGGTAAGTGAATTGATCGAAGCCCTCAAGGGGCATGACCAGGATGCCGAAGTCATCATGAGCCGCGACCCCGAGGGTAATGGCTACGCCAAGCTGGCGGACATCGATGAAGGTACCGCTCGCCCCGAGGAGCTTAGTGCATACTTCATCGATTCCTACTACAGCAATGGACACAGCGACGACGACTGTTGCCTGGAGCCTGGGGAGCGTGATGAGTTTCCCAAAGTCATTTGCCTGTGGCCGTAATGTTTAGTTTCTCAATCGACATTGACACAATCATATATGGTATTGCAATCATAGCGATTGTGATATTTGGTGGCGGCAAGTTGCTAGATATGATAGGCGTTGGAAACGACTGATATGAAAGACCCGATCCTACTAAACAAACTCTGGAAAGAGGTAGAAGCTGGCCGCGTGACCGCGAGCCGGTCAGGGTCGCTTACTATCTTCAAGTACACGCAGGAAACTCACATCAAAGACCTATGGAATGACGTGAACCGTCAGGCCCGTGGGATCATCTTCGACGTGGACGGGACCATCGTAGCCAGACCGTTCTCCAAGTTCTTCAACTTGCACGAGCGTCCGGAGACTCACCCGGACAGCCTGCCGTGGAAGGAAGGCGTAGAGATCTACGAAAAGGTAGACGGTTCATGTGGCACGGGCTACTTCTATGCCTGCCCGCCTCCGGGTGAGGAAGCACCGCCGTACGTGGATGGTGTGTGTGCTGGTTATCTGCCGACGTGGAAGCTTGCAACGCCGGGTAGTATGGGGTCGGATCAGGCTGCCGAGGGTACTCGTATCCTCAATGAAAAGGTAGTCGAGTGTGAAGGACAGCCGACGCACCCGCACTCTACGCACCAAGAAACAGTGTGTGCTCTGCCACGCTATAAGCTACAGCACTTGCCGACCGACTGCACGCCGGTATTTGAGATCATCTATCCGGAGAACAGAATTGTCGTGGACTACCACGGCAAGCGTGAGCTAGTGCTACTGGCTATCTTCGAGCACAACGGGGTCGAATGGCACCCGCGTCGTGTGGATATGATCGCAGAAATGTGTGGCTTCCGTCGTCCGGAGCGTTACAACATCGACCTACGTGGCGAGGTTCCGTTCGAGGACAACCACGAGGGATATGTATGTCGTTTCGACAGCGGCCTTCGCGTGAAGGTCAAGAGCCCGACGTACCTACGTATCCATCGCCTACTCAACTATCTTTCTCCGAAGGGCGTGATCGAGTTGATCCGTGGCAAGGAATACGGCGTGACTGTGAAGCAGTTGCCGAAGGCTATCGCTGCGGACTTTGATGACGTGCGTGCTCACGTACAGGGTCTCTATAACACGATCTTCACTCGTGCTTACGAGAATCAGGAGCGTCTGCTCACCGAGGTTGGTGTCAATCAACCGAGAAAGCAGTATGCAGAGTGGATCATTGCTAACGTGTCGAACATGGAGACTGGCTTCGTGTTTGCTCTCCTCGATGACAAAGACATCGAGGATAAAGTGTGGAAGCTCGTCCAGGAACAAGTCCGGGATGAGCGTGGACCAGTTGCCCTGGAGGTATAAATGGTACATAAGACAGTCTATCTAGCTGGCCCCATCAGTGGTCTCTCCTACGGAGAGGCGACCGGATGGCGTACGGAAGTGCGTGACCAGCTTTTGCGTAGCGGAATCAAGGCGGCTTCGCCTCTCCGTGCGAAGGTGTATATCCGTGAAATGGTGGAGATCGATCAAGCCAGCCCGGCCATTGACTTCCCCGACCAAGGGATGCCGTCACCGGGCATGGATGCCGTGGCAGTCAACGTAATGAGTAACTCTCGTGGCATCACGACGCGAGACAGATTCGATTGCTTGAATTGCGACGTGTTGTTCGTCAATCTCTTGGGGACCGAGAAGGTATCCATTGGAACTGTTATGGAAATTGCATGGGCAGACGCTCATCGCAAGCCAATTGTGCTAATCATTGAAGATGAAGACAATTTACATGACCACGCGATGATTCGCGAATGTGTTGGGTTCCGTGTTCCTACCGTTTCTGAGGGAGTGGAAATCGTTAAGGCTATTCTTGGCGACTACTAGGCCCCCTATAGGGAACACCTACACTCGTACGATTTTTGGGGAAGACAACTTGAGTTGTAACTTTTCCAGCGGTTCGCTTGACAAACCGTGAAACATAAGGTATCATGTTAGTATGAACGAGACTCCCAATAAGACCCCCGGTACTCTTTTCATTGCTTGGTCTGGCAAGAAACAGGTGGGAAAGGACACAGCGACAGCATTCGCTGAGAAAATGCTGATCAAGGCCGGTAAGACCGTAGGCATCACCGCGTTCGCTGAATCCCTCAAGGACGTAGCGATCAATGTGCTCGGTATCGATAGACGCCTTGTATACGGTTCCAACGACGACAAGGAAACGCCTACTCATGTCTTGTGGGATGGGTTTCCTATGGAGACTCGCCTCAAATACTCGAATGAGTCATTCGATGAACGTGTGTTCAGTGGTCCACGTCCTATGCCTAGGTCTGGCCCCATGACAGTACGCGAAGTGCTACAGGTTATGGGAACAGACATCTTTCGTACGATGTTCGAGAATGACGTATGGGCTAACTCACCCTTCCGTCGTGATTGGAGCGAGTATGACGTTGTGTTCATCACAGACTGCCGCTTTCCCAACGAAAAGAGGGTAACAGAGGAGCGTGATGGTGTCATCATTAGATTGGAGCGGGATACTGGCTTCGTGGACGACCACCCCAGCGAGACCGCCCTCGATGACGTTGAATTCGAACGTACATATCAAAACGAGGGGTCACTGGAAGACCTCCAGGACTTTGTTCGTACCACACTACAAGAACTAGGATTGCTCTAATGGGAATGGAAACTACGCCCGCTCCGCAGCCTGAAAACAACATGGCCCTCAGTGGCGATGAGGCTCGTGCTCTTATGGTAGCTCTTGCTACCTCTACCGGATCGCTACCGTCTCAGGTGACGATCAATCTCTGGACTCGTCTCAACGAGATTAGTCAGGTTCAACCGCCCGCAACGAGGGAATAACATTCATGGATACAATTTTTTCACACCGTCCCATCGCTGGCGTGAGTGTCGGAGCTTTCAACACCGGCAGCCAGCTATTCGTGGCCTTCGCAGTTGTCAACGACGGCAGTAGCCGTAACGGCATCTATTGGGAAGACCGTATTGATTCGTTCTCGCGTGCTACCGCTCGTGCGATCATCAATGGTCGTATCAGTGCCGCTCAAAACGGTGACGAGGTTCCGTTCACGCTGAGCTTCGACACCGATATGACTGCCCGCCAGTTCATCGCTGGTTTCCGTAAGGGCTTCAAGCCGACTCCGGACGAAACCGATGACTTCCTGACCGATGCTGTCTCTTTTGGAGAAGGCGACGGCGAGATCGAGGTTCGCTACCGTCCCTTTGCTGACTTCCTTGTCGGCAAAATGACTACTCTTGCCGAGGAGGTTATCGCCAATGCGAGTGCTAGTGTATGATACTGAAACTGGTGGACTAGACTCCACGAAGCATTCCGTCTTCTCTGTCGGTGCTCTCGTAGGTGACCTTGACACTGGAGAGATCCTCGATATGTTCGAGGCATATCACAAGCTGCCCTCGATTGACGACTATGTGTATGGAGACAAGGCCGTGGAGATCCACGGTATTACTCCGCACGAAGCTTTCACGAAAGGCAAAACGACAGAGGAGATTCAAGAACTCTTTTCTGATCTGTGGCATAACAATGGTGCAGCGATCATCGGGGGACACAATGAGCCCTTCGACCGTCGCTTCATGTCAGAGCAGATTTTTCATTGCTCTCAACAGGAGTTCGAGGCCAACTTCACCTACCGTGCTCTCGATAGCTTGCCCGTGCTCCGTCTGTATACGGGTCACGATAACGTTGCCTCTGGTGCGTCTCTTGGTCAGGCCGTGAAAGCCCTCAAGATTGACATGACAGACCACGGCAAAAACAAGTACCACGCTGCTCTATTCGATTCGATCTGTACCTTCCGGGTGTTACATCGTTTCCGTAGCGTCTTCTCTAATCCCGAATTCGGAAAGGCATTGATCAATGGATAACAACAAAGAACATCGTGACTTCCAGCGTCGTGTACTGCGGCGTGCCGATTGGGTCGCTGTCCCTGCTCTCAAGGACAACGGTGCATTCCAATGGAAGTGGATCCACGCTGATCGCAAAAAAGCATACTCGCGTGAACGTGCTTTCAATATGGCTGCACGCGACTTGAATCGTCAAGGGATCGCCGTGTGAGGGAGGGGGCTCGGTGCCCCCTAGTACATTTCACTAACCCCCACGGAATCCTATGGGTAAGAACTACAGATTTGATGAACGCAGCAAAGAAGAATTCGA
>JAJFGM010000164.1 GCA_021776145.1 Kiloniellaceae bacterium
GATTGTGCTGCCGTCTTTTGTTTTGTACTCTTGCTTTTGATCGGTGACCTCATGGTCGAGGTCACGGGTCATACGTTGCTTACCGCATTGAGGACATGAGTGGGTGCGTTTGTCTTTGGGTCTGCTGTTCAGCCGTCTCATCCTGTACTACCGAAGCCTCTTTCTCCACGCTGGGAGTGTTCACTTGCTCGTTCTAGAGCACCTTCGTCAATCTTGCGGATCTCAAAAGGAATACGCTCAACCAATTCAGCCTGCACGATCTTGTTGCCTACCTTCACGATCACCGGCTCGAAAGCCGGGATCTTGTTGCCATCGCTGGGAGGTACGGATGCCATGTACCTAACTACCGCCTTGAGTGAACCGTGGTAGTCTTCATCGATAATGCCTGCACCGATAATGATGCCCTTAGTCGCAAGACCAGAACGCTCACGGAACTCTAGTCCATATCCCTCAGGGATAACGACCTTGACACCAAGATCAATCAGCACCGTCTGGCCCGGGTAGATCACAGCATCTTCGGCGGCATAGAAATCGATACACTGTGATCGATCAGTACCCCGCGTGGGCATTGTGGTATTCGGGCTAGTAGGGAATACACCTAGCGTTAGACTCACGACAGTTCTACCTCTGTTTGAGTTGCCTTGTCCCAACGAGTCCACTTCTTCGGGAACAGTGTGACGCCATTGTCATGCTGACCGTA
This sequence comes from Kiloniellaceae bacterium, assembly GCA_021776145.1. Taxonomy (GTDB): domain Bacteria; phylum Pseudomonadota; class Alphaproteobacteria; order Kiloniellales; family Kiloniellaceae; genus JAJFGM01. Next base: position 701 of record JAJFGM010000164.1, read on the forward strand.
CGGTAGCTTGGCGTAGCAGTCTTGACAACGAAGCTCAAAATACTTGTGCTCTTTGCCCTTGGCATCAGCCTGCTGACGTACGGTGAAGCGGAGGTTGGATTTGCCGCAGCCACCACAGTTGGCGACACTGAATACCTCTTGGTATGTTGCCAGCGTCTCGAAGAGTTCCTTTTGGCTTTCGGCTTCTACGGCCACGTTGCCTGACGTTACAGTTACTTTTGCCATTGCTTATCCTTGTTTAGCTTCCAATTCTGCCTTGCGTGCAGAGCGTGTGCTGGCCGCCTTCTTAGCGGGGGCAGCAGGTTTCTGTCCATTGAGCCAAGCCATAGCCTGTTGGGCCTCAGCCGTACTCAGTTCCGATAGTTCAAAGATGGATGCTGCACGGGTTTCGTCTAGGACTTCTTCGAGTACCTGGACCGGAGAAACGCCACGGCTCTCGCAGAGTTTTTCAATCGCAGCAATCATCGAGCTTGCGGCCCTCGCACCAGGAGAAGCCTCAAGAGCACTGGCACCTTCACGGAAACCAATCTCCTCAGAGGACAGCATACGAATCCCAAGTGCCTTGCGGAGACAGCGTGCTTCCGCACGAGACTCAGCTACAGCCGTAGGATAACCAAGGAACTTGCCCTTAGTGTTGTTGCCGTTACAGTCTGCGGTGCCAACAAACTCTACGATACCGTCTTCCGTCTGAAAAGCGGCGGTGTAGATAGCCTGCACCATCGTAGGTGCAGGAGTCTGAATGACAACGCTTTGACGAACGATACCGGCAGAGCGGGCGAGACGCTGGAGACCAGCCAAGAGAACGACCTCGATGGTGTCGCCCCCCTCTTTGCGGGTTGCCACGTCACCGTCTTCAAACTCATCACACCAGTTGGTGCTGAACAGGTCTTTGATTTCTCTAGTCATGCTTCAATTATGACACGATGGCCATGCGTTGTAAGGTCTTGTTGTCGAAAAACTTGAGGAGTTCATCGTACACCCGCTGGCATCGAGCCCGAGAGATAGCATTTGAACGATCCTCTACGATCACTACGCGGTAACCCGCATCATTGAGTTGGCCGACCAGTCGGTCGTACCGTGCTTCCATCTTCTGCTCTTGTGCGTCACCGTAGACTGAGACCGGGAGGAGGAGTTCCACGACAACGCGATGTGACGTGAGAATGATATCCGAAACGTGCCCCGGTGTCAACGTGATTCCGGTAGCAACGTCCTCCCTGTCGCCCAGGAACGTGGCGAGCTTTTCACCAAAACGTGAAAGTTCGCCGGGGCCTGGGCGTTCTGCCGATTGTAGTCGGCTGAGCACACGCGACCGCTCTTTAGCGGTGCGTTGATCCCATTCCTGACGACGAAGCTCCCCGAGTCTTTCTTTCTGACGTTTGCCATCAGTCGAGTCCCAGAAGCGACGAGTGCCCTCGGAAATTTTTTCCTTGGCTTCGTCTGAATGTGTCTTGCCCTTACGTTGGTGGTTGGCGGTCTTTAGATGTTGCTGCTGTGCCTCGCTCTTAGACCGCCTCTGTACCCCCAGCTTACGCATATGGTAATAAAGAGTTGACCGTGCCATGCCGAGTTGCTTAGCAATTTCGGCAAGTGACATGGTTTCATACAACTCTTCGAGGCGTTCCTTCGTGAGCTTCATCTATCGTCTCACGATGTCCCAATTGATCTTCAATCCTAGGCGGGCCGCTTCGAACTTGACCTGTTGGGTTGTAGCACCATACTTCTTCGCTGTAAAGGTGAGGCCGTGGTAGACAAGACTACGACGGAAACGATCCTTCTGATCTTCCTCCGAGCCATCACCCTCTTCAATCTTGAGACGCCACTCTTTAGTGGGTGCCTCGATACCAGATTGACTCTCAGCGAAACGACGTTGACGGTCAGCGTCCTCTTGGCGAATCCTATTGACATCCACCTTCTTGCGAGGCTTCTCGGCGGCCTCTGCTGCACGCTTTGTCTCAAGTGCTTCGAGACGTGCTTGGGCAACTTGCTCAGCTTCACGGACCTGTTGTGTTCGTTCGAGTACCTGTGCTTCTCGCTCGTCTTCACCCATCCTTTTCATTTGGTTGGCTTTACGACGAGCCTCGTCAGGACTCTCAACATCTAGTTCACGCTTATAGAACTCGATATCAGATCCTAGCAGTCCGAGCTTACGCTCGAACACAGAACGACTTGACATCTGTGCTAGTAATTCAAGGAACTCAATTCGCTGCACACGATCTAGTGTGGGGCGAACTCGCGTGGTTCCCTTGTTCTTAGAAGCCTGCCACGCACGGCTGGCTTTATCGTTATTCATTCCTGTCCACTCCTAAAAAAGAAACTCGTCGGCCTTACGCGACACAGAGGGATCAGGGGATTGTAGATGATAGTCATACTGACACATCTTGTCAACTAACTGCTCAAAATTACACTCGGGCTTCCACCCTAGAGTATTCTGAGCTTTTGAACTATCGCCCAACAAAACATCAATGTCTTTTGGACGCATATACTTCGGGTTAGCCTTGTATACCACTGTGGGATCAAGGTCAAACCACTGACAACACTCGTTGAAGAAACGTTGAACGGAATTGGTTTCACCAGTGGCTACCACGAAATCATCGGGTTCATCATGCTGCAACATGGCGTGCATAACACGCACGTAGTCTCCAGCAAAACCCCAGTCGCGGCAGGCATCCATGTTACCTAGCTCAACGTAATCTTGCAACCCCCATTTGACACGAGCCAAATTGCTCGTGATCTTCCGAGTTACAAACTCTTCGCCCCTAACGGGCGATTCATGGTTAAACAAAATACCGCAGGTTGCGAACATATCGAACGACCTACGGTATACTCTTGTGATGTTGTATCCGAAAACCTTGGCCGCCGCGTAAGGCGACTCTGGCTCCATCGGAGACTCCTCATTCAGAATGGCGACCTTGCCCTCCTGAATGGGGTTACCAAACTGTTCACTACTACCAGCAAAATAGAAGCGGCAGTCGGGCTTCTCTGAACGCAAGGCGTCCAGGCAATTCAGGACACCAATACCAGTGGCCTGAGCGGTTTGTTCTGCGTATTCCCACGACATACCTACGTGGCTCTGAGCCGCCAAGTGATAGAACTCTGTCGGCTGAAAAGACCTAATGGCCTTTTGAATACTAGAGAGGTCGGTCACGTCGCCGTGAACCAGATGAAGGTTAGGGCTACCAAGTAGCGTACGGAGTCGCCCGTTGGTAGGGAGGGAGGTTCTACGAACAATCCCGACAACCCGGTAGCCCTGTTCTAGCAGATAGCTGGCCAGATAGAATCCATCTTGACCTGTGATACCTGTGATGATTGCAGTTTTAGTCATTCGCTCTATACCAAGAAATCGTGCGGCTCAGGATCTCCTCAAGTGAGGTCTGTGCTTCCCATCGAAGTACGTCTTTCGCCCTGTTTACGTCTAGGCAGCGTCGAGGCTGTCCATCAGGTTTTGTGCTATCCCATTCAATCTCAACGTCGTACTCACCGACACGCTGAATAAGCTCTGCAAGATCTCTAATTGTAATCTCTTCTCCAGTGCCCAGGTTGATGGGTTGGGGACCCGTACTACGTTCTAGAGCCACACCAATAGCTCTAGCACAGTCCCCGGCATAGAGAAACTCACGAGAGGCAGATCCGGTGCCCCATAGAGTTACCTTGCCGTCTGCTTCTTCGAACTTGCGAATGAGAGCAGGAATCACATGACTGCTGTAAAGATCGAAATTGTCAAACTCGCCAGCCATATTCACGGGAACTAGGTTCGTAACATCCATGCCGTATTGTGTGGCATAGGCGATACCCATTTCCATGATCGTTTTCTTAGCGATCCCGTAGGGTGCGTTCGTCTCTTCGGGGTAACCATTCCAGATGGTCTCCTCGCGGAATGGAACCTCCGCGAACTTGGGGTAGGCACAGACAGTACCCAAGTTGACGACCTTCTTGACGCCCGTCATGCGGGCGGCCTCCAGGACGTTGATTCCCATTTGTAGGTTCTCGTAGATGAACCTGCCAGGATTGTCTTTATTGATACCGATGCCACCACAGGTAGCAGCCAAGTGAACAATAGTGTTTACGTTGTTATGCTTGATGTACTGGCGAAGATTGACGTTGGGGTCAGGGTGCTGGAGAGACCATGCACTAGAGTTCAAGAGGTCTAGCTGCTCACGTTTCGGCGTAAGCACATATTCATCACCACCTTGAAGTAAAGCGGTTACGTGCTTACCAACGAACCCGTGGGCTCCAGTAATGAGGATAGTCATTAGATTATGTCGTCTAGTTCTGCGGGGTTTACCACACAGTCAAAATGGTGTGCGTTCGCTTGAAAGATCGTATAGATACTACTCTCC
>JAJFGM010000165.1 GCA_021776145.1 Kiloniellaceae bacterium
CCAACAGCCGGCTGACCTCGGCTTGGAAGGAGAGCTTTTCTTCGGCCATGATTGTCTTCGTTTTCCGGTTATGCTGTTGCCGTTGATGGGGTGCCGTTGATGGGGCGCCTGTGAGCGGACCCAGTGGGCTGCTCCGTCATATGTGTCAATTTGCCGTGGCCTTCAAGTCTTGTTGCACGGCGCCGCGGGGGACGGTCCGACCCGGCCGATGGCTTCGCGGCCAGGCTGGCGCAAGGAAGGGATTATTTTGACGCGGGGAAAATCACGGTCAAACGACGGCAAGACGCGGCGTCCCATCGTCGCACCGGCCTCGCTGCTCTCGGAAATCGAGTCCGAGGTGCGTTATACCCGCGATTATCTTGGCAAGGACCGCCTCGACCCGCGTGTAATGTCGGCCATGGCGCGGGTGCCGCGCCACGAGTTCGTGCCGGCGGCCCTGTGTCCCATGGCTTACGAGAATCGGCCGCTTCCGATCGGCCAGGATCAGACCATCTCGCAGCCCTATATCGTTGCCATCATGTCGGACCTGGCGGCGCCCGGGGTGGGCGCCAAGGTGCTCGAGATTGGCACCGGCTGCGGCTATCAGGCGGCGGTGCTGGCGGAGATGGGCGCCGAGGTCTACAGCGTGGAACGGCTGCCCGAGTTGGCGCGCCTGGCCGCCGATAACCTGCGCCGCACGGGCTACGGCCGGGTTCACTGCCGCCAGGGCGACGGCGCCGAGGGTTGGCCCGAGGCCGCGCCTTTCGAAGCGATCCTGGTCACCGCCGCGGCCTGGCGCCGCGTACCGCCGGCGCTGATCGCCCAGCTCGCCCCTGGTGGCCGGCTGGTCGTGCCGGTCGACCGCGGCGCCAGCGCGCTTTTGCCCGACCAGGAACTGCTGCTGCTGAACAAGGACAGCGACGGCAACCTACGGCAAAAGGACGTGCTCAGGGTCGCTTTCGTGCCGCTCATCGAAAGTGCCGGCGAAAAGCTGGGATAGAGCTTGCAAGCGGCCGGGTTCAGCCCGATGATTCCCCCGATATGACGCAATTCCACGAACCTCGGGTCACCGCCGTTTTGGGCCCGACCAATACCGGCAAGACGCATCTCGCCATCGAGCGCATGCTGGGACATTCCAGCGGCATGATCGGTTTTCCCTTGCGGTTGCTGGCGCGCGAAAACTATGACCGCGTCGTCAAGCTCAAGGGGGCGGGCCAGGTCGCGCTGATCACCGGCGAGGAAAAGATTGCCCCGCCCAACGCGCGCTATTTCTGCTGCACGGTCGAATCGATGCCGGTCGACCGCGTCTGCGCCTTCCTCGCGGTCGACGAAATCCAACTCTGCGCCGACCCCGAGCGTGGCCACATCTTCACCGACCGCCTGCTGCACGCGCGCGGCAGCGAGGAGACCATGTTCCTCGGCGCCGACACGCTGCGGCCGGTGTTGCGGAGCTTGGTGCCGGAGGCCGAGATCGTCTCGCGACCACGCTTTTCGACGCTCAGCTACGCCGGGCCGCAGAAAATCACGCGCCTGCCGCCGCGCTCGGCGGTGGTCGCCTTTTCCGCCGCCGAGGTCTATGCCGCCGCCGAACTGATGCGGCGCCGGCGCGGCGGCACCGCGGTGGTCCTCGGCGCCCTTTCGCCACGCACCCGCAACGCCCAGGTCGGTATGTTCGAGGCCGGCGAAGTCGACCACCGGGTGGCGACGGACGCCATCGGCATGGGCCTCAACCTCAGCCTCGACCATGTCGCCTTCGCGCGTCTCTCGAAGTTCGACGGCCGCGGCCCACGCCGCCTGACGCCGGCCGAAATCGGCCAGATCGCCGGCCGTGCCGGCCGCCATATGAGCGATGGGACCTTCGGCACCACGGCGGAAGCCGGGACCTTGGAAGCGGAGATGGTCGAAGCGGTCGAGAATCATCGTTTCGACCCCCTGCGGCATGTGTTCTGGCGCAACCGCAACCTCGACTTTTCGGCCCCGCGCGCGCTTTTGCGCAGTCTTGAACGGGCGCCGCCGACGCCGCAGTTGCTGCGCGCCCGCGACGCCGATGACTTCCTCGCCCTGCAAACCCTGTCCGGCGACGAAAAGGTGGCGCGCCTGGCGCGCGCGCCGGCCGCCGTGCGGCTGCTGTGGGAAGTTTGCCAGATCCCCGACTTTCGCAAGACGCTGACCGATCACCACACGGCAATGCTGCGCCGCATCTACGGCTTCCTGATGGAAAATGACGGGCGCGTGGGGGCCGACTGGGTGTCCGGCCATATTGGCCGCCTCGATCGCAGCGACGGCGACATCGATCAGCTCATCGCCCGCATCGCGCATGTCCGCACCTGGACCTACATCACCCATCGCGGCGACTGGTTCGACGACGCGGCGCACTGGCAAGAACGCACGCGCGCCATCGAAGACAAGCTTTCCGACGCCCTGCACGAGCGCCTGACCCAGCGTTTCGTCGACCGTCGGGCCGCCATCCTGGTGCGCCGCCTGCGCGCCGGCGCCGAACTCATCGGCGCGATCAGGAATAACGGCGAGGTCCTGGTCGAAGGCGAATTTGTCGGTCGCCTCGAAGGATTTCGATTTCTGCTCGACAGCAGCATCGATCCCGATGCCGCCAAGCCGGTGTTTACCGCCGCGCGGCGGGCCCTCGGCCGCGAGATCCCGCTGCGCCTGAAGGCCCTGGAAGACGACAATGACGGCAGCTTTGCCCTCGTCGAGGATCGCATAACCTGGCGTGGCGCCGCGCTTGGCCACCTGACGCCCGGCGAAACGGCCCTCGGACCGCGTGTCACGCCGTTGGCCAGCGAGTTTCTCGACGGACGTGCCCGCGAGCGGGTGCGGCTGCGCCTGGCGCGCTGGCTCGAGCGCCATGTCAAGGCGCAGCTGCGACCACTGTTCAAGCTGCAGGCGGCGGCGCTGGACGGCGCCGCGCGCGGCCTGCTGTTCCAGCTCGTCGAGGCGCTCGGCACTTTGCCGCGACAGCGCGTGGCCGAGCAGGTCGGCGGACTTGGCAAGGCCGACCGCAAGGCTCTCGCCGAGCTTGGCGTGCGTCTCGGTGCCGCCAGTGTCTTCGTTCCGAGCCTCTTGAAGCCCAAGCCCATGCAACTGCGGGCGCGGCTGTGGTGCCTCAAGGCGCGCAAGGAGATGCCGCAGCTGCCGCCTCTCGACAGCCCCAGCTTTCGGCCGGGCCGCGGCTGTGGCGAGGCTCTCTGCCTCGCCCTCGGCTACCGCCGGCTGTTGCGCCAGGGGGCGCCGCCCCTGGCCGTGCGGGCCGATGTTCTGGAGCGCGCCGCACAAGCCGCCCACAAGGCGTCGAGCAAGGGTTCGCTCGGTCCCGGGTCCGGACTGGCCAAATTGGCCGATCTGGCCGGCTGCACCGCCGAGGACCTCGAGACGCTGCTTTCGGGCCTGCGTTTCCGGCGCCTGACCGGCGGCGCTGGCGCCAGCTATGCGCCGCGCAAGGCCGCGCCCGATGCCAAACGGCCGCGCCGCCAAAAGACCGAGAGCGACTCCCCTTTCGCCGTACTACGCGACCTGGTCGCGGACGACGCCGTTGCGAACAGGCCCACCGGAGATAGGCGCGCTGGCGCAAGACCGAATGGCGCAAGTACGGCTGGCGATAAGACCACGGCTGATAAACGGCGGCGGCGCAAGGCGCGGTCCAAAACCGCGAACGAGACCAGGAATGAGTCGAAACTATGAGCGACGCGCCGCTGCGTCTCGACAAGTGGCTGTGGTACGCCCGTTTTTTCAAGTCGCGCAGTCTGGCGACCCAGCTTTGCAGTGCCGGCAAGCTGCGCATCGGCGGCCGTATCATTGACAAGCCGCATCACAAGGTTCGTATCGATGACGTGCTGACCTTTCCGCAGGGCCGCCATATCCGCGTCATCAAGGTCCTCGCCCTGGCCAGCCGGCGCGGCCCGGCGCCCGAGGCGCAAGCGCTTTACGAGGACCTCAAGCCGCCGCAAACGGAAAGCCGCCTGCCGCCCGACACGCCGGCGGTGGTGGCGCGCCGCGGCGCTGGCAGCGGCCGCCCCACCAAACGCGAACGGCGTGCCACCGACAGCCTGCGCAGCCGCGAGTAAGGTGCCTGCTACGGTGTATTGGATTGGCGCCGAACGGGCTGCCGACGCGCACCTGGCCTTACAGTTTGTCGCGCAGGCTGTAATAGAGCATGCCGGCGACCAGGCCCGGCCAGCGCAGCAGCACGCCGCCGGGAAAGCTCGGTTGTGGTATGCGGGCAAAGACGTCGAAGCGCTCGGCGCTGCCGGCGACGGCCTCGGCGATGAGTTTACCGGCCAGCGTGGTCAGGGCGACGCCGTGGCCGGAGTAGCCCTGGGCATAAAAGGTGGTGCCGTCGAGGCACCCGAAACTCGGCAGACGGTTCATGGTGATTGCCAGGGTGCCACCCCAGGCATAGTCGATGCGGGTTTCGGCGAGCTGCGGATAGACCCGCAGCATGTACTTGCGGACAAAGGATTTCATGTCGGCGGGAAAGCTGCGGCGATAGGTTTCGCCGCCGCCGAACAACAGGCGTCTGTCGGCCGAAAAACGGTAATAGTCGATGACGAACTTGGTGTCCGAGACCGAGACGTCGTCGCGGATCAGCTCGCGGGCCCGGGCCTCGCCGAGCGGTTCGGTGGCAAGGACGTAGTTGTTGATCGGCATGATCTTGCCGGCGATCCGTGGCTCCAGGCCGCCGAGATAGCCGTTGCAGGCCAGCACCAGATAGCGCGCCCGCACGGCGCCGCAGTCGGTGGTCACACGCGGCGTCGCCCGCCGCTCGATGCGGCCGGCGGGGCTGAGTTCGAAGATCCTCGCACCGGCTTCGACGGCGGCGCGGGCCAGGCCGATGGCGTAGTTCAGCGGATGCAGGTGTCCGGCGCCGCTGTCCAGGTAACCGCCGTGATAGATATCGCTGCCGAGCATGTCGCCAAGTTCGGCACGGTCGACGGGCCGGATGCGCGGGTAGTCGTAGCGGGTCGCCAGAAGTTCGGCATAGCGATGCATCTCGGCGACGTCGCCGGCTTTGTAGGCGACGCCGAGATGGCCGTCCTTGAGGTCGCAGTCGATGGCGTGGCGGGCGATGCGGTCCTTGACGCAGGTCTTGGCCTCCTCGGCCATATCCCACAGGCGCCGGGTATCCTCGGCGCCGACGATGGCCTCCAACTCGTCCGGCCCCTTGCGCTGGCCCGTGCCGAGCTGGCCGCCGTTGCGGCCGGACGCCCCCCAGCCGACGCGCGCCGCCTCGAGCAGCGCCACGTCGTAGCCGTGCTCGGCCAGGTGCAGGGCGCTCGACAGGCCGCTGAAACCACCGCCGACGACACAAACATCGCAGTCGGCGTCGCCTTTTAACTGCGGATAGCTCGTCAGGCCCTTGGCGGTCGCCGCGTAGTAGGAGTCGGTGTGACGCGTCGGATCGGACATGCGCGATCTCTTATTCGGCAGCCTTTCGGTCGGGCCGGTTATAGGCATAGAGACAGAGGAATTCGAGCGCCAGCGTGGCACCGGCAAGCGCCGTGATTTCGCCGATGTCATAGGCCGGCGCGACCTCGACAAGGTCCATGCCGACGAGGTTGATGCCGGCCAGGCCCTTGAGGATCTGCAGGGCCTGACTGCTCGACAGGCCACCGCAGACCGGTGTGCCCGTACCCGGCGCGAAGCAGGGATCCAGGCAGTCGATGTCGAAGGTCAGATAGACTTTGTTGTCGCCGACGATGCGGCGAATTTCGGCCGCCGTGGCCTCGACCCCCGTGGCGTGCACCCGGGGCGCATCGAGGATGTTGAAGCCGAGCAGGTCTTCGTTGACCGTGCGCAAGCCGATTTGCACCGAGCGCGCCGGATCGACCAGTCCTTCCTTGGTCGCGTGATAGAACATGGTGCCGTGGTCGATGCGCCCCTCTTCGTCGGCCCAGGTGTCGGAGTGGGCATCGAAGTGGATCAGCGACAGCTTGCCGTGTTTGGCGGCATGGGCGCGCAGCAGCGGATAGGTCAGAAAGTGGTCGCCACCGATGCTCAGCAGGGCGGCGCCGGCGTCGAGAATCTGCTTGGCGTTGGCCTCGATCGCGGCCGGCACATTTTCCGGGCGACCGAAGTCGAAGCTGCAGTCGCCATAATCGATCACCGCCAGACGATCGAAGGGGTCGAAATCCCAGCCGTAGGGGCGTGCCCAGGCCAGATTGGCCGAGGCGGCGCGGACGGCGCGCGGTCCAAAGCGCGCACCCGGCCGGTTGGTGGTGGCGGTGTCGAAGGGCACGCCGCAGACCGCGACGTCGACGCCGTCGAGGTCCCGGCTGTACTTGCGGCGCATGAAAGAGAGGGCGCCGCCAAAGGTTGTCTCGGCGACCGTGCCGTAGAGGTCCTGGCGCGTGAAGGCGCCGTCGTTTCCGCTTTTTTCCGTCATGGTCTCACCTTCGTTGTCCCGCTCTAATGGTCCCCTTGGCATGGTCTTTTAGGCAGTGCCCCCTAAGGCATTGTCTCGGGCGAGCCCGCGCTAGACGCGGCCGCTCGCGGCGCCGCGAGCTAATGTCACGTCATTTTGCTGAAGTGCAGCGACAGATTGTTGGCGGGCATTTCGACGACCTCTCGCAGCGCCAGGCCGCGGGCCCGGGCTTCGTCCTCCAGGGTCTCCAGATCACGCACCCCCCAAGCGGGATTGCGGGCCCGCAGAGAGGCATCGAACTGGGCATTGGACGGCGCCGTGTGCTCGCCGCCGCGCTTATAGGGACCATAGAGATAGAGGAGTCCGCCGGGCGGAAGCAAGCGCGCCGCGCCGCGCAGCAGGCCGAGTGTCGCCGGCCAGGGCGATATGTGCACCATATTGATGCAAACCACGGCGTCGCAACTCTCGATCGGCCAATCCTCGGCACTGACGTCAAGGTCGAGCGGCGGTCGAATCGTGCTTTTGCCGGTGGCCTGCGCGTGCGCCGCGATGCTGCGGCGGCTTTCCCTGTCGGGGTCGCTGGGCTGCCACACGAGGTTGGGCCAGCGCTCGGCGAACCAGACGCTGTGCTCGCCGCTGCCGCTGGCGATTTCCAGCACAAGGCCGGTCGCCGGCAGCCATCCGGCCAGCACGTCAAGGATCGGCTGGCGGTTGCGTTCGGCCGAGGGTGAATAGGCTCGGGGGTCGCTTGTATTCATTGGCGGCCTGTTTCTGGTCGTGGAATCTGATGGCTCAGCGCTGGCAAACTAGGCAGTTCGGGATGTTGTCGCAAGGGCCGCAAATCCGCACGAGACCTGGGGTTGTACGCTCTGCATGCGCGTGATACGCAAACCATCGTGATCAATCGAATCAAAGCACTTTTGCAAAGGGGCGAACAGGCGCCGGCGGCGAGCGGCGAGGACCGTCTGCGGGTGGCCGCCGCGGCGCTGATGGTCGAGGCCGCGCGCATGGACGACGATTTTGGTGCCGCCGAGCGCGCCAAGATCGCCGAACTGGTAAGCGTCCGTTTCGACCTCAACGCCGAGGAGACCGAGAGCCTACTACAAGCGGCCGAAGGCGAAGTCGATCGCTCGGTCCAGGTCTTCGGCTTCACGCGCGTCGTCAAGGATGCCTTTTCGCACGAGGACCGTGTCGAATTGATGGAAATGCTGTGGGAGGTCGTCTACGCCGACGGTATGCTGCATGACCTGGAAGCCAGTTTGATGCGGCGCGTGGCGGGCCTCTTGTTCGTGTCGGACCGCGAGAACGGCGATGCCCGCAAACGCGCGATGGCGCGCCTGGGAATTTAGTGCGCCTGGGAATTTAGTGCGCCTGGGAATTTAGTTCGCCTGGGAATTTAGTTCGCCTGGGGATATGGAACGAAGCACGAGTGCCACGCCGCGTTTGAGTGTTGAGTGCCCTTTCGATAGTGAGATTCCATGTTATGAATCTTGCTGATTGGGCACTGGATTGTCTGGAACATCCGGTCTGGAAAGGGCCAGGGGGAGAGTTTAACACATGACCTATGTCGTCACCGAAGCCTGCATCAAGTGCAAGTACATGGACTGCGTCGAAGTCTGTCCGGTGGACTGCTTCTATGAAGGCGAGAATATGCTGGTCATTCATCCCGACGAGTGCATCGATTGCGGTGTCTGCGAGCCGGAATGCCCGCCCGAGGCCATCATTCCCGACACCGACGCGCCGGCCGAGGCCTGGTTGGAACTCAACCGCGAAAAGAGCGAGTCCTGGCCCAACATCACGCGCAAGGGTGAGGCGCCGGCGGACGCCGATGAATTTGTCGCGGTCGAGGGCAAGTACGAGAAGTTTTTCTCCGACAAACCCGGCAACACCGGCTGAGGTCGCCTTTCGAGCTCCTGGGCGACGGATCTGGGGAGTCTCCCCGCGCCTATCTGAGCGGAGGGTGCCTTTCTTTGCAGCTTGCATGAAGGTGTGGATTGGCGAGGTGTTCCTGGGCTATGGGAGGTCCGCGGAGGCGCGTGCAAGCGCAGGCAAGGCCTCTAATGGTAAAGACCTCTAGCGGCCGTGGCGAAGCCCGGACCGACGCGCCATGTTGCACCGCAACAGTTGCGATAAGCCCTTGTTTGTGGTATAAAGAATTCCCAAAAATTGAGATGGTTGAGTGACCGTCCGGCATGGCAAGGGTCGGCGGGCGGTTCTTCCTGCAGCCTGTTTCGCGGTTTTGCCTGGTGTGGATTCGGCACTCATTCGCTCCCTGAATTCTCGGAGCAGCCGGCACCGAGGCGGAACGAGCCGGAAATTCGGTCGCGTCGCGCTGGCGGCGCAACGAGAACAACGAACGAGAGAGAAAAATATGGCGAAGATCGAGTTTGATGAGGGTGATTACGTTGTCTACCCGACGCATGGGGTCGGTCGGGTTCTTTGTATCGAAATTCAGGAAATTTCCGATCAGAAGCTCGAGCTGATCGTCATCCGTTTCGAAAAGGACCGCATGACCCTGCGAGTCCCTGTTGCCAAGGCCAGCAATTCGGGTCTGCGCAAGCTTTCCAGCCGCAAAATGATGGACACGGCCCTGACCACCCTGAAGGGCCGCAGCCGCGTCAAGCGCACGATGTGGAGCCGCCGGGCCCAGGAATACGAAGCCAAGATCAATTCCGGCGATCCGGTTTCCATCGCCGAAGTGGTGCGCGACCTGCACCGCGCCGCCGATCAGCCCGACCAGTCCTACAGCGAACGGCAGATGTATCAGGCGGCGCTTGACCGCTTGGCCCGCGAGTTGGCGGCGGTCGAAAAGATCGACGAAGTGGCGGCGGCGCAAAAGCTGGAAGACCTTCTGGCGGCGTAACGGTCGCCAGCCCAATCGAGCGTCGCCCGGCATCTCTTTTGCCGGGACCCAGTATCTGCGGCGCCCTGATCCGGGGGGCTGTGTCTCGACGGGCGCCGAAGCGGCCGATGATGCTGGCGTCGCGCGCAATTCTGGTTTATTCGACTCCGGCCCCCAGGTTAAACCTCGGGGCCGGTTCCGATTCCGTGGCGGGCGAATCGCTAACTGGCGACCAGCTGTTGAGCGGAAGGGCCGGGCAGGCGGCTGAATTCTCCGCGTCGCTAAACCAAACAAAAGGGTTTGCCGGGGTGACCACGAAGCGGCCGAGATTCGCCATTCTGCGCCAAACCCGACGGGTTTGGGCGGTTGGCTCGATCCATGGCGATGCACAGCGACTCAAGGCTTTGCACGGCAGAATGGAGGAACGCTTCGAGCCCGGCGACCGCGTCGTCTATCTCGGCAACATGATCGGCCGCGGCGCCGCGGTCGGCGAAACCCTCGACGAGTTGGTCACCTTTCGCGGCCGCTTTCTGGCGGCGCCGCGCGCCTTTGCCTGCGACATCGCCTATCTGCGCGGCAGTCAGGAAGAGATGTGGCAGAAGGTCATGCAGCTGCAGTTCGCCGCCGATCCACGCGGCGTCATGGCCTGGATGCTCGGGCAGGGCCTGGGGGCGACCCTGGCCGCCTATGGCTCCAGCGAGGAGCAGGGCCGGCGAATAGCCGTCGCCGGGACGGTCGATCTGACCCGCTGGGCCGGTGAACTGCGCCGCCGCATGCAAAGCCGACCCGGCCACTATGAGATCTTCGGCACGTTGAAACGCGCTGCCTTCACCGATTTCACCGCTAGGGGCGAGGCCCCGAACGGCGGCCCGGACGGCGGCCCTGGCGGTGGGCCTAGCGGTGGGTTCAAGGGCGATTCACCCGACACAAGGGGTGGTCTGCTGTTCGTCAATGCCGGCCTCGATTCGACACGGCCGCTGGAGGCGCAGAACGACAGTTTCTGGTGGGGCGGCGACTGGTTCGAGCAAATCGCCGCGCCCTACGAGCGCTTCAGCCGCGTCGTACGAGGTTATGCGGCGGAGCCGCCAGGTCTTAAACTCGCCGACTTCACGGCGACGGTGGATGGCGGTTGCGGCCGTGGCGGTCGCCTGCTGGCTGGCTGTTTCCGGCCCGATGGTGCCCTCGTCGATCAAATAGAGGCCTGACGGCCGACCTGTTGGCGCTCCCGTTGGCCGGCGCTCCCGTCGGGCCGCCCCCTTTCGACCGGAAAGGACCTTCCGCCGCTGCCGCGGTGCGCGCCGTAAAGGCGCGGTAAAGCCATTGTGAAGCGGGTGTGAACGCCGAATTCCGTCGGCCGTCGTTAAAATCCATGTGGCGGTGTGGCTTCGCGGTCGATCTCTTGCGGGGCGCCGCGAGGTTCACCGGGCTCCGTAGTCGTTACGGACCCTGTGGATTGGCGCTACCGGTGGCGTGAAAGACCGGTTATCAGGGAGTGTACCGGCGAATGGCTTACAGCGATGACGGCGACACGCGGCAATCGGACTCACGTTTCATGCGGCGGGCCATGGCGGAACCGCTGTTGACGCGCGAGCGCGAGTTCGAACTGGCGCGGGCCTGGCGCAGGGAGGGTGACGAGGCGGCGCTGCACGAACTGATCCGTTGCTACACGCGCCTCGTGGTCGCGACGGCCGGCCGGTTCCGCAGCTATGGCCTGCCGATGAACGATTTGGTGCAGGAGGGCACGATCGGGCTGATGCAGGCCGCCGGCCGTTTCGAGCCGGAGCGCGAATTTCGTTTTTCGACCTATGCGTCCTGGT
This sequence comes from Kiloniellaceae bacterium, assembly GCA_021776145.1. Classification (GTDB taxonomy): domain Bacteria; phylum Pseudomonadota; class Alphaproteobacteria; order Kiloniellales; family Kiloniellaceae; genus JAJFGM01. Next base: position 11,015 of record JAJFGM010000165.1, read on the forward strand.
GGATTCGCGCGGCGATGCAGGATTATGTCCTGCGCAACTGGTCGATCGTGCGTATCGGCACGACGGCCTCGCAGCGGTCGCTTTTCTTCAATCTGCGGCGCCTGCGGGCGCAAATCGACAAGGCCGGCGGTGTGTCCGAATCGGACATGCGCGCCGATGTCGCGCTCGCCCTCTCGGCGCCGGAAAGCGAGGTCGCGAAGATGAGCCTGCGCCTCGCCGGCCGCGATCAGTCGCTGAACGGTAGCGCGACCGACGACAGCGACCTGGAAATGCAGGACCGCCTGGTCGACGCGGGCCCGGGACCGGAAGCCTTGGCCATCTCTGGCCGCGACACGGCGCTGCGCGGCGAGTGGATCCGCGATGCCGTGGCGGAACTGCCGCAACGCGAACAGGCGATCATCAAGGCGCGCCGTCTCTGCGAGGACTCTTCGACCCTGGAAGAACTCGGCCGCGTTCTCGGCATTTCGAAAGAGCGCGTGCGCCAGCTCGAACAGCGCGCCCTCTTGCAGCTGCGTTCGCTGCTGCTGGCCCGCGTCGACCGTGTCGGCGATCTTTTCGCCGAACTGTGATCTGACGATCACGGATGCTCTGTATGGTTTCGCGGCACCGGCCTTTTCATCCCAGCAGGCGAAAGACCTCGACCTCGCCGCGGCGGCCGCGTAACAGCCGTGCGCCGAGCCCGCGGGTCTCGAAGCCGGGCGCGAGATCGCGGCGGGTGTCCTCCGAAATCAGCAGGACGGCGGCCGCGTCGGCGTCCGCGACCTCGTGGCCGAGGCCTTCCAGACGCTGCGCCACGTTCACCGTATCGCCGATCAGGGTGTAGTTGACGCGGCCTGGCGCGCCGATATTGCCGACCACGGCGGGGCCGGAGTGAATGCCGATGCGCACCCGCACCGGCACCAGGCCACGCTCGAGCCGCGTCCGGTTGTCGCTTTCCAGCGCCGCCGCCATGGCAAGCGCCGCGCGGCAAGCGCGGCTGGCGTGGTCGGGCTGGACGCCGGGCGCGCCCCAGAAGGCCATGACCGAGTCGCCGATGTACTTGTCGACCGTGCCGTCCTCGGCCTCGATGCAGGCGGCCAGCAGCGAGAAGTGCTCGTTGAGGAAGGCGGCGAGGTCGGGCGCCGGCATCTCGCCGGCCAGCTGCGAGAAACCGACGATGTCGGTGAAGATGACGCTGACCTGGCGCTCTTCCGACCGCACGGCGGATTCGCCGCTGCGCATCAGCGCCAGCACCAGGGCACGCGGCACATAGGTCTCGAACCAGCGCAGGGCGTTGATCATGGCGTTGTAGGCGCTGGCGGCCTGATCGGTTTCGCGGAACTGGCTGCGCGGCAGCGCCGTGAGCTTGCGGATGTCGAGCTCGCGCACCGCCACGGACGCGTCGGAGAGGCGGCGCAAGGGCTGCGCGATGCCGCGTCCCAGCAGCAGCGCCAGCAGCACGGCGACAACGAGGATGGCGAGGCCGACGCCGGCGGCGAGGATCAGGCGCTCGAACTCGCCGCCGGTTTCGCTACCCAGCAGATAGATGCCGAAGATCCACGGCTCCGGCCCGAAACTCTCGACCTCGCGGTAAAGGAAGATCACCTGGTCGTCGCCCTGTTCGACGACATGACCCCGAACGTTGCTGCCGGCCAGCAGATCCGGCATGCGGTCGATGGGCGGATCCCAGATGCGCGCCAGATTGGCATCGTTGACCTCGCCGAGGCGCGGCATGGGGTTTTCGGCGCTCAGCCCGCGACTGCCGCCAGCCAGGGCCGGGTGGGCGACGACGTGGTCGCGGCCGCTCAGGATGAAGCTTTTGATATCGTACTGCCGGTTTATGCGGTCGAGGAATTCCGACAGCCCGCGCACCGACAGGATCGAGGCGACGGTGCCGATGAAGCGCCCGTCGCGCCGCACCGGATGGGCGGCCGCGATGTGGGCGGCGTTCATGTCCTCGACCCACAGAGTACCCAGCCAGACCAGCCCCTCGGCCCGACGCATGGTGTCGATCCACTCGACGACGCCGAGGCGTTGGCCCCAGTTGTCGTCGCGGCGGATGAACTCCTGCCTGAGGCGGCCGACGCGACGGGCGCGATAGTCCGGCTCGACGAAGACGATGCCGGAAATCTCCGGCGCCGCGGCCAGGCTGCCGAGCATGACCTGTTCCAGGCGCGCGTCGTCTTGCGGGTCGACCTCGCCATCGGCCAGCAGCTTGGCGAGAAAGGCGCTTTGGTGTTCGGCGCTGGCCAGTTGCAGCTCGACGCGGCCGACCAGGCTTTCCAGGGTCAGCTCGGCCGACTGGCGCAGCAGCGTGAAGGTGTTTTTCTGCGCCGCGTCCAGGGAAATCCACAGGACGGCGCCGACGGCCACGAGAACCAGGCCGGCAAAACCGATCGACAGCACGGCGGCGATCGTGGGCCGCCAGCGCTCGTCGCCGGTGGCGTCGGGCCTGTTCGTCTCGGCGTCACCTGTCATGCGGTCCCGGCTTTCGATTTCGGCACGGCGTCCCGCCATTCCCCGACAAAGCTATTCGGAGACCAGCTTGACAATACTGCCGGGTTGCAGCGGCGCGCCTTCCGCCAAGCCGTTGAGCACCAGGAAGCGGCGCAGGCGGAAGTCGTCGAATGGCATGCGTTCGGCGAGGCCGGCGCTGGTTTCGCCGCTGGCGACGCGGTGCAGCACAAGGCGCAGCGGTTTCAGATCGGCGGCCTCCGCCTCGGACAGCCGGCGGAAGCTGTAGGTGGTGCGGCGGAAGGCCTCGGAAAGACCCGCCGTCTGCTCCGGCGGCGTGACGAAAATGAAGCGGTAGATGGTGTCGGTGTCGTATTTGATCGCCAGGCCGCGCAGGTCGCGGCGACCGTCGCGGGTGTTGACGCGGGCCGAGCCCGTCGCCGCCGCCAGGCCGTCGATGTCGAGGGCCTCGACCTCGCTCAGCCGCAGGTCCTTGGCCCAGACGCTCTGCAGGTAGCGGGTCATCGGGCCGTCGTAGTCCTTTTGCGCCCGGTCGAAAATGATGGCGGCGCCGTCGGGATGCCTGGCCGAGAGCTGGCGCGAGCCATTGTAGAGGCGGAATCCTTCCGGCACGGTGAAGGCGAAACGCAGTTTCGGGTGGGCGAAGGCGCGGCCGCGCACGAAACCCTGCTCGGGATTGTCGCCATAGAGCATGCCGTTGAGTTTTTCGAGATAGATTTCGCGGCCGACGATGGGATCGCCGCGGGCCGACTGTTCGCCCGACTGGGCCAGCGCCGCCTCGATGCGGTCGGCCGTGCGCGGGTGGGTCTGCATGATGCTGAACTCGTCGGCCTTGCCCGGTTGGCCGGCGAGCTCGGCGTCGAGTCGGCTCTTTTCCTGCAACTGCGACAGGAAGCCGGCCATGCCCGCGGTGTCGTAACCGGCGCGCGCCAGGTAACGGCCGCCCAGCATGTCGGACTCGAACTCCTGGTCGCGCGAGTAGCTGCGCAGGGCAAGGCCGCCGATGGTGCTGGCGGCTTGCGCGCCGGGACGTCCAACAAGGATGCCGGCGGCCATGACGCCGATCGTCGCGGCGATGTTCTGGCCGTAGCGCTCGGCCGAGTGGCGCGCCGTGACGTGGCCGATTTCGTGGCCGATGACACCGGCGATCTCGGCTTCGTTGCGGCCCAGCGCCAGCAGGCCGCGGGTGACATAGACATATCCGCCGGGCAGGGCGAAGGCATTGATGATCGGCGTGTCGAGCACGGTGAAGGTGAAGTCGAGGTCGGGCAGCTCCGAGGTCTGCACCAACAGGTTGCCGATCGACTCGACATAGGCGGTGAGTTTGGGATCGTCGTAGGCGCCGCCGAACTCGGCGAGGATCTTGGGATGCTCCTTGGCGCCCATTTCCTTTTCGCCCTCCTGCGACAGGCCGCCGGTGAAGATGCTGCGCCCCGTGCCCGGCGCCGTGGCGCAGGCGGCAAGGCTGAGCAGCAACAGGATGCTGGCGACAGCTGTGCGAAAGCCTTTCGTCATTCCGCGAGTACCTCGATCTGTTCGGGATGGGTGATCTCGATCATCGCCCCGTTGAAGGATTTAATCCAGCCGCGTACGCGCAGCCGCCGGCCCTGATAGGCCAGCGGGTCGAGCCCCTCGGCGGCGAAGCGCTTGACCACCTTGGGCGCCAGGCTGGCGGTGAAGTCGCTGCGCCAGTCCTGGCCGAAGTTGAGGTAGCCGCGGCCGCGCACGATGGCCGCCTCCAGCACCTCGCCCTCGATCAGCTCGAAACGGCCGATGTAGCGCTCGGCCTCGGGCGCCGGACGCACGGCGTAGTAGGCATCGGCCCAGATGCCGCGGCCGGCGCGCCGCGCCGCGTCTTCCAGCTCCAGCATGCGCCCCAGCAGGGCGCGGTTGTCGGCGAAGCCATAGACCCGGGCCCAGCCGCCGGCCAGCAGCGCGCCCTGGATCCAGCCGCCCTCGGCATCGAACAGATGCGCCAGTTCGCGGCCATGGCGGTCGCGCTGCTGGCCGCCGTAGGCCAGCGTCAGCTGGCGGTTCTGGGCCAGCTCGGCCAG
>JAJFGM010000166.1 GCA_021776145.1 Kiloniellaceae bacterium
CCGCCATCGAGGGTTCGGTGCCCAGCACGTTGCCGCCGATAACGCCGGCCAGGCCGGCCAGGGCGCAGCCGAAGCCGAAGGTCCACATGAAGATCTTCGGCACGTCGTGCCCCAGGGATCCGACGATGTTCGGGTGGGTCAGCGCCGCCTGGATGATAAGGCCGATGCGGGTCCGCGTCAGCCCGGCGAAGAGGCCGACGAAGATGCCGACCGAAATCAGCAGCATGAAGAGGCGATAGGCGGAGTAGTCGAGGCCACGCCAGTTGAAGGCGGTGACGTTGAGGGCGGCGGGGATGTCGTAGGGCAGCGGCACCTTGCCCCAGATCATCTGCACCAGTTCCTCGATGACGAAGGCGAGGCCGAAGGTGAAAAGCAGCTCGGCGACGTGGCCGAGCCGGTGCACCGGCCGCAAGGCGTAGCGTTCGACCAGCGCCCCGATGACGCCGACAATGAGCGGCGCCAGAAACAGGCCGCCCCAGAAGCCTATGCGCTGGCTGATGGTGAAGGCGAAGTAGGCACCCAGCATGAAGAAGCTGGCGTGGGCGAAGTTGAGCACGCCCATCATGCTGAAGATCAACGTCAGACCGCTGGCCAGCATGAACAGCAGCATGCCGTAGAGGACGCCGTTGAACAGCGAAAAGACGAAAACTTCCACGGCTGACGTGCGCCCGGGTCTAGACGAGGGAAACGGGGATCAAGCAACCGGCCCTGTCGCCGGCGAGCCGGTTGCTTGGTGTTGAGCGCCTACGGCCGGTTCATCTGGCAGGTCGTCGGCAGGGTGGTGTCGGCCCGCGAAATCACACCGTCGGTGGCGAAGGCCAATCCGTAGTCCGTCCCCTTGTAGACGATGGGTTTTTCGTAGGTCTCGGTGAGGCTGGAGATCACCAGCGGCATCTGCATCTGGTGGTCCTCGGCGCGCATTTTCACCTCGCCCATCGGCCCGGCAAAGGTCATGCCCTCCATGGCCTTGCCGACGGCGGTGGGATCGTCGCTGCCGGCCTTGTCGATGGCCTGGGCCAGCATGGCGATCAGCCAGCGCTGGCGGTCGGTATACCAGGTGTCCTTGTATTTGCCGAGGAAGGCGGCACCGAATTCGATAACGTCGGCCGGCAGGCCTTCCTGGTTCTCGTGGAACTCGGTGACCTGCTTCAGCTTCACCTTTTTGCCGTCCGAGCCATAGCCGCCAACCGAGGAGGTGATGCCGCCGTAGACGGTATAGAACTGTGCCGGCAGGCCCGAAGCCACCGCGCCCTTGACGAAGCGGGTCATATCCGGACCCCAATTGCCGGTGAGGATGGTGTCGGCGCCCGAGGCCTTGATCTTGGCGATGAAAGGCGTGAAGTCCTGCACCTTGCCGAAGGGCACGATCAGTTCGTTGCCGACCAGTTCGATGTGATCGGCACGCTCCTTCAGCAGGCGTTGCGCCGCCGCCTGGAAGGATTTCCCGTAGGCATAGTTCTGATTGAGCATATAGACCTTCTTGATATCCGGGTCCTTGCTCATCTGCGTCACCAGGGCCGCCACCTTCATGTCGACGTTGGCGTCGAAGCGGAAGTGCCAGAACGAGCAGAGCTCGTTGGTGAAGGCCGTCGTCACAGCCGACTGATTGAGGAAGAGGATGGATTTGTCGGGATGGCGCTTGTTGTGCTTGCCGATGAACTCGATGATGTTGAGGGCGTGGTTCGAACCGATGCCCTGAATGACATACCTGAGGCCCAGATCGACGGCTTTTTTCAACTGCTGCGTCGTCTTCTCGGCGTTCATCGCATTGTCGAGCGGGACGATTTCGAGCTTGCGGCCGCCCAGCACGCCGCCGCCGGCGTTAATCTGTTCGACATTGAACTCAAAGGAATTGAGCGCGTCCTGGCCGACCGCGGCGATGCGCCCGGACAGCGGCTCGATAAGCCCGATCCTGATGTTTTCGGCGGCGGAAGCGGCGCCGGACCAGGCAATGGCAGCGGTAAGCGCGAGCCCGGCAAGGCCGGTGCTCAGATTGGTTTTCCCCATGTTGTCCTCCCAGTGGAGCGTTGCGGTTTTGAATCGCGTGGCGCTTTCGACCGCCGGATTTTTGTTTGTCTTGGCGGCCCGTTTCCTGCTTGAAGTCTAGAGGGGACGGCGGCGAACCGCAACTTGGGCCGGATTCAACGCAGGCTGGACAACTTAAACATCGAGCGAGGCGGCAAACGCCAGGAGGTCGTCGACAAAGCGTCGCGGCTCCTCCATGGGGATCAGGTGGCCGGCATCGGGATAAAATTTCGCCTCGCTGTTGGGAATGCGCGCCGTTAGTTCGGCGACGTCGGCGTCGATGCGGAACAGGCGGTCGTGCGCGCCGGTCAGCAGCAGCACCGGCAGTTCCAGTTTTTCATAGGGCAGATCCCAGTCGGCCCGCAGCGAGCCCTGCATCAGTCGAAAGAGGCCGTCGTTCGCCGCCGGCGCCTCGTAGGGCGCGTCGGCGAAGACCGTGTCCCACAGCTTGGCCATGAGGTCGGGCGAGGCGATCACCGGCATGGTCGGCGTCATCACCAGGCGCCCGCCGCCGATCGCCGAAAGGCGCACCATGGCCTGGTTGATCCAGTCCAGCCGCTGGCTCGGCTTGCGCAGGGTGTTGATGAGGACCAGCCCGGCGGCGGCGGCGCCGGCGAGATGGGCCTGGGCCGCGAAAAGCCCGCCGATCGACAGGCCGACAAGGACCGGTGCCGGCGGTTCCACCGCCGCGAGCAGCCGGCAGAGATCGTCGACGATCAGGTCCGGCGTCAGCTGCGTGGCGTCGCCGAAGTCGGTCTCGGCCTGGCCGCGGAAGTTGTAACAAAGCGTGCCGTATCCGGCCGCTTGCAGGCGCTGGCAGATCTCGCCCGACCACATGCCGGTATTGCCGGTCAGGGCATTGACGAAGACAAAGGTTTTTTTCGCCGTGGTCGGCGCGGCGTATTCGTAGTAGAGCGCCTCTCCGGCGGCGATATCGAGTTGCGTCACGTTTCTTTTCCTCAAGGTCGGCGGTCCGACAAGCCTTGCAGAAGCGTCGTGATCCGCAACCGTTTTTTCTCTCCGTACTTACGCGTTCAGTCCCCCGCCTTTGTGTATGAACTCACCGCCGCGCTGAAGTCGAGGAGGGTTTCGCCGGGTCGGCTGGGGTGCGGCCGGCTTGGGCAGGTCCCGGATCATCGCTTCATAGGCCGGGACATAGGCGGCTTCGCTGATCTGCCGAACCACTTCCGCGTCGCTCAAACCGGCGCGTTTGAAGACGAAGCCAGCCTTGGCCAGGCTCATTCCGGCAGTCCCAGGCCGCGCAGGATCGTCAGCCCGCGTTCGAGCGCGGCCCGGTCGCGGGCGAGCGAGAGCTGCTTGAAGCCTGTCGCCGAGATGCCGGCGTCGGTCTCGATGGCCTTGCCGACGGCCGCCCGTGCCTCTTGTTCGCGGTCCAGGGCATGGAGGGCCAGCGCCCTCCCGACCTGGGCGTGCGCGGCATGCGGAATAGCAGGTTGGCGGTCGAGGAAGGTCTCGAAGGCGGCCAGGGCTTCATCCGCCTGGCCGGCGGCGAGATGGGTGAAACCCAATTCTTCGAGGAACCAGGCGGGATAATAGGGGCTCAGGCGCATGGCAGACCTGTAGCGGCGGATCGCCTCTTGCGGACGGCCGGCGTTGTGCAGGATGAGGGCGAGAAGCGCCGTGTTGCTCGCGTGGTTCGGATTGCTGGCGACGGCCCTTTCCCCGGCCTCGATCGCGGCGTCGTAGTCCCGGTTGAAGAGGTGGGTGGCGCCCCGCAGGGCGTGCACATCGGGCAGCGCCTCGTCAAGGCCGTGCGCCTTCTGCGCCAGGGAGGCGGCGCGCCGGACCGAGGCCTCGCGGTCCACGCTCCAGAGTTGAAAGGCGTCGTGCCAATGCGTCCAGGCGAGAAAGGCATAGGCCAGGGCGTAGTCCGGGTCGACTTCAATGGCCTGGGCGAAGTCCTCGCGGGCCGTGGCGTTGTCGGCTTTTGTGGCGCGGTGGAAATGCTCCTTTCCCCTGCTGAGCAGGTTCCAGGCCTCGAGGCTCGCCGTGTGGCGTCGATGCACGCGGATTTCTTCGCCCTCGGTGAGTCTGATGCGCAAGGCGGTCACGATGCGGTCGGTGATCTCGTCCTGCAGGGCAAAGACCTCGGTCAGGTCGCGGTCGTAACGCTCGCTCCACAGGTGGTTGCCGCCCAGCGCATCGATAAGCCGGGCGGTGATGCGCAACCTGTTACCCGAGGCTTGAACGCTGCCCTGGAGCAGGTAGCGCACGCCCAGGTCTTCCGCCACCTCTCGCGCCGGGGCGGTCTTGCCGCGATAGACGAAGCTCGAGTCGCGGGCGATGACGAAGAGGCTGGAGATTTGCGAGAGCCTCGTCGTGATGTCTTCCGTCAGGCCGTCGGCGATGTGGCCCAAGCTGTCGTCACGATCGTTGCCGCCGCCGCCGCTCTCGCCGCTGAGATCGGCGAAGGGCAGGATGGCGATCGAGGGTTTGTCGGACAGTGGATAGGCCATGCGCGCTACCGACGCCGGCTCGATGCTCGGCTGTCCCTGCCGTTGCCAGGCCAGCGCCGCCGCCAGCGCGAAGAACAGCACGATGACAATCGCGACTCCCATCCCTTTTGTCCGCCGCTTCGCGCGCTGCGGCGCGGCGAGCACCCTGCCGGCCATGACGGGATCGGTGAGGACGCGGTAGACCTGAACCGGCTCGACGATGTTCTTGACGATGTGGGTGCCAAGGTCCTCGTAACCGAGCTCGAGCTGTTTCCTGACCTGCTCGACGACCGGACGCGAGAGAAAGATGCCGTCGGCATCGGCAAGCGTTTCCAGCCGCGCGGCGAAATTCACCCCGGCACCGTAGAGGTTGTCGTCCTCGACAATCACATCGGCGAGATTGACGCCTATGCGCAGGCGCATGCGCCGTTCTTCGTCGCGGCCGGCATTGAAGGCTTCGAGCGCCTGCTGGATGTCGACGGCACAGCGCACCGCCTCGACCGGGCTGGGGAATTCCGCGACCAAGCTGTCGCCGGCCCCGCCGAACACGCGGCCGTCGTGTTCGGCCACCAGGCCGTCGAGGATTTCCCTGCAGGCCTGCAACTCGCGGAAAGTTGCCTCCTCGTCGGCCTCCATGATCCGGCTGTAGCCGACTATATCGGCGGCCAGGATGGTGGCGAGGCGGCGCTGCATGGGCTCTCCCTGGTCTGGAGATTAGATCACCGCACCCTGGGATGAAATTGCATCTCTGTATCGAGCATTTAGGCCTCCAGCGCCGTGCAGCGCAGCAGCAGGCGGCGTTGACCGGTGAAGTCGTTGATCGGGTAGTGCAGGGTGAAGCGGTTGTCCCACATCACCACCTGGCCGGCTTGCCAGCCAACGCGGCAGGTGAACTCGGGCCGGCTCATGTGGCGGTCGAGGAAGTCGATCAAGTGGCGGCTCTCGTCCTCCGTCATGCCGGCAAAGCGCGTTGCGAACATGCGATTGAGGTAGATGCCCTCGGCGTCGGTCTCGGGGTGCCTGCGGACGACGGGGTGGACCGCCGTCAGTCCCTCGCGCTCCGGCTGGCCCGGGCCGTCATAGCTGTGAACGGCTTCGAGACCGCGCAGTAGATCCTGCATGCCTGGACTCAAGGCTGAAAAGGCGGCGATGGTGCTGGCGAAAGCGGTGTCGCCGCCGACCGGCGGCACGATCACCGACTGGAGCACCGAGAGGTAGGCCGCCGGCTTTTGGAAGGTCACGTCGGCATGCCAGTCACTGCCGCCGAACAACCGGACACCGTCGGGCTCCTTGCGCATTTCGAGGACTTCCGGCAGGCCGTCGGCCAGCAACACACCCGCGTCCCGATGATGGCGGAACAGCGGTCCGAAGTGGGCGACGAAGTCGCGAAGTTCGGCCGCCGACAGCTGCTGGCCCTTGACGACGACGACCAGGTGATTGGCGAGAGCGGCGCGCAAGGCGTCCAGGGTCGCGTCGTCGGGCGCGGCGCTCAAGGTGATGTTGTGCAGCACCGCGCCGAGGTGCGGCGTGAGCGGCGATAGAGGCTCGTCGTGGGCGCTCAAAGGTGCCTCCGAGTGTTGTTCCAGACATCGCGCAGGCGAAAGGCGACATCGGCGAAGGGCAGGAACCAGGGCGATCCCGGGTGCCACCAGCGCGGCGCGAAGGCGGTGTGGGAGAATGCCGTTTCGCCGCCGGGGTCGCCGAGCATCTGCAGCGCCGCCTTGTGGCCGAGGTAGGGCGCCATGGCGTTGCCGCTGCCGGAATAGCCCATGGCGTGCCAGACGCCGTCGATCTGGCCGACGTTGGGCAGACTGTCGAAAGTGAAGCCGGTGCGCCCACGCCAGCTGTGGCTCAGGCCGACTCCTCGCAGATCTGGGAAGACTTGCGTCAGCAGTCCGCGCAGTTCCGCTTGCGCCAGCCGTTCCGGCGCCTCGAACATGGCGGCGCGGGCGCCAAAGACGATGCGCGTGCCGTCGGGCGAGGGGCGGTAGTAACAGTGCCGGTCGCGGCTCTCGACGATCATGCGGCCGTTCGGGAAGAGGCTGCGGACGCGGTTCGCGCCCAAGGGCTCGGTGGCGACGATGAAACTCGGGATCGGGACGATGCGGCGTTTTTCGGCGGCAAGGGCGCTGGGCGTATAGCCGTTGGTCGCGACCAGCACGGCCCCGGCGCGCAGCGCGCCGCGCGGGGTTTCGGCCAGGTGGGCGCTGCCGTCGCGACGGAGCGCGGTGACCGGCGTCGCGCCCTGTACCCTTGCGCCGGCGCGCAGCGCGGCGGCCAGGATGCCGGCGACCCACTTTGCCGGATTGAGGCCGCCGTGACGCGGATAGACAACCCCGCCAGCGTAGAGGTCGCTCGCCACCTCTTCGTGCTGACGCGCCTTGGGCAGCATTTCGGCTTCCAGGGGGATCAGCTTTTGCAGCCGCTCCAGGCCGCGCGCCGTGGTCTCGTATTCGGCGGCCCGCCACAGGCCGCGAAAGCGCCCGGTCTCACGAAAATCGCAGTCGATTCCTTCCTCCGCCATGAGCGACTTGACGAAGGTCGAGGACTCCAGGTGGGCTTCGTGCAGCAGGCCAATTGCGACGTCGCGGCCGAACTGTGCCTCCATCGCATCGATGGACAGGCGGTGACCGCCGCCGATCATGCCGCCGTTGCGCGAACTGGCGCCCTCGCCGGGGGCCAGGGCATCGAGCACGAGGACCGATTTTCCGCCCTTGGCCAATGCGCGCGCCGCCGAAAGGCCCGTGAGGCCGGCACCGACGACCAGAACGTCGACCTCGGCGGGCAACGGCACTTGCGGCGGCGAGGCCGGCGCGCCCGCGTCGTCCCACCAAAAAGGATCGCTCGAAGTCATGACGGCGGCGGGCGGGTGATTCTCATGCGATGCAAGACGTCGAAGTTCCTGAAAGCGGGTGCCGGCGCATTGCCGCGCCGGACGCGCCTCCGGTATCGCAAAACACCGGCCGTTGCGCCAGCCTTTCAGACGCGCTTGCGGCTACCCAAAAGGGCGATTTTTTGCGGAGAGCCCCCAACCCGCAGCAAAGTCATTCACCTTGAAGGCCTTGGCCAGGCCCTCACGGCGGGCCGGGACCGCGCCCCGAGGGAAAGTCCGCGGTAGCGCGCCGCGTCTCATCACATGAACGACCGGTATGAAAACGCCGGGATAGGCGGCGCGGCGTCGCGCAAAGGTTTGCCCAAATTGACGCGCCCCGGCGCAGGGTCAGGCGTCGCCTTCAAACTTGAACGAGACTTTGACCTTGGCCCGGTAGGCGGTGACTCTCCCCTCTTCGATCTGCATGTCGAGTTCCGAGACTTCGGCGACCCTGAGGTTGCGGAGGCTTTGGCCGGCTCGTTCGACAGCGGCCGCGGCGGCTTTCTCCCAAGACTCGCTGCTGGTACCGACGAGCTCAACGACCTTGTAAACACTCTCTGACATGGTCTTGTCCTTTCTGCTGTTCAAATCCAGTTCCTCACCTTAGCAGGCCTGCAGACGAATGTGCCGACGAATGCCCGCCGAGGGCACGATTCCAAGTTTCCAACTTTCACGAGATTGCCCGGCCGTTCCGTTCGCGGCCCGCGCCGCCTCTGGGCCCCGCGGCGCGACCCGGACAGATGCGATAATTTGTGTTGCGGCGTCTCAATAGGGCGGACTTTTGCGATGGAGCCCTATGCCGCGACGAATCCATCCGCCTTGAGGCTTGCGGTGAGGTCCTTGCGGCAGGCCTCGACGGAGCGCGCGGAGGTGTCGAAGGTGCGGTCGGCGCGGGTGTAGAGGGCTTCGCGGCTGTCGAGGATCAGCTTGAGGTCGCCCATGGCCTCGTCGCTGCCGGCCATGGGGCGCAGGTCGCCCTGAGCGCGGACCCGCGCCATGTGCTCCTCCGGCGCGGCCCGCAGCCAAACCGTGAAAAAGCTGGCGAGCAGGATCTCGAAGGTCGCCGGGTCGGCGACGATGCCGCCGCCGGACGTGAGGACGACGCGGTCGTGGCCGTCGATGGCCTCTTGCAGGCAACGCCGCTCGAGGCGGCGGTAGCCTTCCTGGCCATAGAGGTTGAAGATCTCCGGCACGCTGAGGCCGCTCATCTCGGCGATCATGTCGTTGAGCTCGATGAAGGGCATGCCGAGATCGGCGGCGATCAGCGGCCCCAGGGTCGACTTACCGGCGCCACGCAAACCGATGAGGGCCAAACATTGGCTGCGGTCACGGGTCGCCTGGCCGCGCCGCCCTTCGAGCAGGATCTGTTTGACCTCGTCGCGCGCCTCGGCGTCGGCGCGGCGCAGGAGCTGCAGGATGGCGGTAATCTCGGTGCCGGCCTGCGGGTCCTCGGCGACCAGATCCTCGAGGCCGAGGTCGAGGGCCGCCGCGACGTGGCGCAGAAGCAGGATCGAGATGTTGCCTTGCCCGGTTTCGAGCTGCGCCAGGTAGCGTTCTGAAACGCCGGCGGTCTGGGCCAGCAGCTTGCGCGACAGGCCGCGCCGGGCACGCGTCGTGCGGACGCGGTTGCCGAGGTCTTCGAGGAAGGCCTTGTCCTCGCCGCCGCGGCTGCCGGCGCTGTTGTCTTTTTTGCTCTGTCCGGGCATTGCCGACGCCCTTCTCCCCTTGGTATCCGCGTCCTCTGCGGGGATGCGACCGAACAGGCATTATAAATCATCAAGCTGAAGGGAACACTAAATATATATCACCTTCCGCCACTGGAGCGCGTGCGCTGCGAAATTATGCGTCGGGGGTGTCGAGTGCGACCGCTGTGGCGTGCGGCAGGCGGTCTTCGTAGGGCCGGCCCTGGCGCTCGGCGAAGCGCACGATGTTGGCGCGCATGGCGGCGGGTATGGGCAGGGGCTTCATGGCGACCGCGTCGGAGAAGACGTTGACGTAACGCCCGGTAAAGCAGTGCCGAGGCCCGGCGCCCGACGCCGCCTGCCGGCCCTCGACAAGGTAGGCCAGCGAGGCGCCGCCGATGCGTTCGACGGTGACTTCCAGGTCGAGCGGCTGGCGCGGTGTGATTGGCGCGTGAAAACTGCAGGAGAGATCGACGAAGGGGGTGCCGACGCCGAAATCGAAGTTCATCTCGTACCAGCCGCCGCCGAGGCAGGCGCGAAACCAGGCCTCGATGGCTTTCAGCCCCCAGGCCGGGATGTTGGCGGTGTAGGCGATCTGCGCCGAATCGGTATCGCCCCAGCCGACATCCAGGCTGTGGTGAAAGGGCCCGGCGGGCAGGTCGTGGCGAAAGTCGAAGTCGGCGGGGCGGCCGCTTGGAAGGCGCATCGTTAGGTCCTATCGACATTCAGGCTGTGGCCTCGGCGGGAGCGGATTTGCGCCAGGGCAAGGAGCGCGTGGCGCCCCAGTCGAGCCCAATGGGGGGTGGGTCCCCCACAAGCCGCGCGCGACGCGGCCCTGGCGAAAATACGCCCCGCCCCCCCATCGACGCCACTTGGGGGGTTCGGCCCAATTGGACCGCAGCCGCGTTGCTCCCAAATGCGACGCCTGGGGTTGAATATGCTTGGGCATGTCCTGCCTCCTCGCTCCTCGCCGCGGGCCAATTTGGCTCGAACCGAGACCATAGCCTGAATGTCGATAGGACCTAATAGGTCTCGACGTGATAGCGGCCGCTGCCGCGCATTTCGCTCTTGGCGGCGCTCCAGTCTATGCCGGCGCCGCGCGAAATGTCGGCCAGGGCCTCGTCGACACCGGCCTCCATGCCCTTGAGGCCGCAGATGAAGATATGGGTCCGTGGATCGCGCAGCAGCGGTACAAGCTCTTCGGCCTGATTGCGCATGCGGTCCTGCACGTATTCCTTCGGCCGGTCGGTCAGCCGGGAATAAACCAGATGCTGCGACAGCAACGACTTCGGCACCTTTTGCAGGGGGCCGAAGTAGGGAAGCTCTTCCGGCCGGCGGGCGCCGAAATAAAGCAGCAGCTTGCCGGGAGCGCCGGGCATGGCGCGGCGGCGGCGCTCGGTGAAGGCGCGGAAGGGCGCCGATCCGGTGCCGGTGCAGATCATGACGATATTGGCGGTGGGATCGTTGGGCATCAGGAAGGTGCCGCCGTAGGGGCCGGTGATGTGGACCTCGTCGCCTTTTTTCAGATCGCAGATGTAGTTGGAGCAGATGCCCCGCGGCTCGCGTTTGACGGTGAGGGCGATATTGTTCGCATTGCGCTTTTCGCCGTCGCGCGCGGACGCGATGGAATAGAGGCGGCGCGCGTGCGGCTTGCCGTCACTGTCCTCGCCCGGCGGCAGGATACCGATGGACTGGCCCTCGAGCACCGGGAACTCGGCCTCGCCGAAGGTCAGGATGACGTGGCGCACGTCACTCTCGGCGGCCTTGTCGGTGAGGCGCAGGTTGCCCTGCACAGTGGCCACCGCCGGCCGAGCCAGGCTGTAGAGGTTGATGCTCGGCTTCGCCGCCGAAGCCGGCGCCACCGGCTTGCCGCCGGTGCCGGCGTGGGCCTCGGCGAGCAGGGCCGAGATCTGATCTTCCATGGCCTCGACCAGATCCTGGTCGGCGTCGGCTTCGAGATCTTCCTGTTCCGGCAATTCGTCCCAGGAGAACTGCGCCTCCAGGTCGTGCGGCGTGGCGACCAGGCGCCAGTTGTCGATGGACCCCGTCGGGCAGGGCGCGATGCAGTCCATGCAGTAGCCGCATTTTTCCGCATCGACGACGTAGTTGTCGTCGTTGTGGGTCACCGCGTCGACCGGGCAGGTGTCCTCGCAGGTGCCGCAGCGGATGCAGATCTCGGGGTCGATCAGGTGCTGCTTGATCAGCGTGGTCATGGACGGTGCGCCTATCTTATATTGAACGTGTTCGACTTGCGTCGAACCGGCACCGGCCCACTCCCCCACCCGGCCACCCACGAGATCGTAGACTATGGGCGGCCGGGAGGGGGAGAGGGCCGGCGCCGCAATCATGTCATCCTAAGCCACGATCTTGACGTACTCGAAGTCGCCGGGCTTGTTGTCGATGCCGACCTTGGGCGCCGCGATCCAGTTGGCGAACCGGCCCGGCGTGCGTTCGGCCTGCATCAGCGAGCTGATGTAGGCGCCGTCGTCGCTCGACGGCAGGAAGTCGTCGCGGCGGCCGGCCCATTCGCTGGCGCCGAGGAGCTGCCCCTCGGGAGTTGTCTCGATGCCGGTGAATTCGCCGATCTGGCGGTGGAAGGCGGTGTTCGGCAGCTTCAGGGCAAATTCGACGCCGGTCTTGGCGATGATCTTGTTCCAGCGTTCAACGCCCTTGGCGCAATCCTTCGTGTATTCGTCGCGCAGCCGCATATTGAGCGCCGTCAGGGCCGGTTCCTCGACCATCTTGAATTGGCCATCGATCAGCTTCATCACCGGATAGGTGGCGTTGACCAGGCGGTGGTCGTCCTCGATCCGGGTTTCGTGGAAGCGTCCCTTTAGGCCGGAGTTGAAGGCATTGGCGGCGTTGGTCGAGATCTCGGCGCC
The DNA here is from genome assembly GCA_021776145.1 of Kiloniellaceae bacterium. Classification (GTDB taxonomy): domain Bacteria; phylum Pseudomonadota; class Alphaproteobacteria; order Kiloniellales; family Kiloniellaceae; genus JAJFGM01. Next base: position 11,918 of record JAJFGM010000166.1, read on the forward strand.
GAAGAGGTCGAGCGACAAGGAGTAGTGCAGGTTGGCCTTTTTCTGGATGGTCGGCAGGTCGACGACGCCGAGGGCGCGGATCTTTTCGACCTCGCCGGGGTCCTCGATTCCGGCCGCCTTCATCGCCTCGCAGGTGCGCTGGATGACCCGGCCGATGCCACTTTCGCCGACGAACATGTGGTGGGCTTCCTCGGTCAGCATGAAGCGGCAGGTGCGCGACAGCGGGTCGAAGCCCGACTGGGCCAGGCTTTCAAGCTGCATCTTGCCGTCGCGGTCGGTGAAGAAGGTGAACATGAAGAACGACAGCCAGTCCGGAGTCGCCTCGTTGAAGGCGCCGAGCAGGCGTGGCGAGTCCGCGTCGCCGGAGCGGCGGCGCAGGAGTTCC
>JAJFGM010000167.1 GCA_021776145.1 Kiloniellaceae bacterium
GGCCTGCAGTGCGGGTTCTGCACACCTGGCATGATCATGTCCGCCCTCGACCTTCTGAAACACAACTCCGACCCCAGCGAGGCCGATGTCCGCCACTGGCTCGAAGGCAATATCTGTCGCTGTACGGGCTACCACAATATCGTCAAGGCCATTCGCGCCGCGGCGACCGAGATGGGAGGCTGAACCATGAGTGAAGGCAGCGGAATTGGCGCCTCGGTCAAGCGCAAGGAAGACAAACGTTTCCTCACCGGCAAGGGCCGCTATCTCGACGATATGAATCGTCAGGGCCAAGTCTATGCCTATTATCTGCGTTCGCCGGTGGCGCACGCCAACATTCGCAAGATGGACACCAGCGCGGCCAAGTCGGCCCCAGGCGTCGTAGCCGTATTTGTCGGCGAGGATCTCGATGCCGACGGCGTCGGCGGCCTGATCTGCGGTTGGACCATCACGCAAAAGGACGGCACGACCCACAACAACCCGAAACACCCGGTCATCGCATCCGGGCGCGTCCGCCATGTTGGCGAAATGGTCGCCATGGTGATCGCCGAAAGCCTCAATCAGGCCAAGGACGCGGCCGAACTCATCGATGTCGACTACGAAGAGCTCGAACCGGTCGTCGGCATTGCAGACGCGCTTCTTCCCGGAGCCGTGCAGGTGCATGAGGACGTGACCGCAAACCTCTGCTACGACTGGGAAATAGGCGACAAGGCCGCGACGGAGGAAGCCTTCTCAAACGCCCACCACATCACCACCCTGAACATCGTCAACAATCGCCTGATCCCTAACGCCATGGAGCCGCGCGCGGCGATCGGTGTGTTCGATTCCGGCACCGACGATTTCACTCTCTACACCACGAGCCAGAATCCGCACGTGGCACGGTTGATCATGTCGGCTTTCATCGGCATCGCCCCCGAGCATAAACTGCGCGTGGTGGCACCCGATGTCGGCGGCGGATTCGGCTCGAAGATTTACGTCTACGGCGAGGAAACGGCGGTGATCTGGGCCGCCAAGAAGATCGGCCGGCCAATCAAATGGACCGGTGAGCGGAGCGAGAGTTTCCTGGCCGACGCGCATGGCCGCGACCATGTCACCCACGCCGAGCTGGCACTCGACGCGGACGGCAAGTTCACCGGCATGCGGGTCAATACCAAGGCCAACATGGGTGCTTACCTGCAGGTCTTCTCGACGGCGGTGCCGACCTACCTCTACGCCTGTCTCCTGGCCGGGCAGTACCTGACGCCGGCGATCTATTGCGACGTGCAGGCCGGTTTCACCAACACCGGTCCGGTCGATGCCTATCGCGGTGCCGGCCGGCCCGAGGCAACCTTTGTCGTCGAACGGCTGGTCGAAAAAGCGGCACGTGAGTTGGATATCGATCCGACAGAACTGCGCCGCCGGAACTTCATCCACAAGGAGCAGTTTCCCTACCAGACGCCGGTTATCATGACATACGATTCCGGCGATTTCGTTACCCTGCTCGACCGGGCCATGGAAGACATCGACTACAAGGGCTTCGCCAGCCGCCGCGCAGAGTCCGAAAGCCGCGGCATGTTGCGTGGCATCGGTCTTTCCTGCTTCATCGAGTCCTGCGGCCTGGCTCCCTCGGCGGCCGTCGGAGCCCTGGGCGGCGGTGTAGGCCAGTGGGAATCCGCCAACATCAAGTTCCACCCGACCGGCGGTGTAACGCTTTTCACCGGCTCGCACAGCCACGGACAGGGGCATGAAACGGTTTTTGCCCAAGTCGTATCGGAGCGTCTCGGCGTGCCCATCGAAAACATCGAGGTGGTGCACGGCGACACCGGCATCGTGCCATTCGGCATGGGCACCTATGGGTCGCGTTCCGGCCCCGTCGGCGGCGCGGCGGTTGCCAAGGCGGCCGACAAGGTGATCGACAAGGGCAAAAAGATCGCGGCTCACCTGATGGAGGCTTCGGTCGAGGATATCGAGTACACGCCCGGCACCTTTTCCGTCGCCGGGACGGACAAGTCCGTCAGCATCGCCGAAATCGCCTTTGCCGCCTACGTTCCGCACAACTATCCGCTCGAGGAACTGGAGCCAGGGCTGGACGAGACCGGGTTCTACGACCCGCTCAACTTCACCTTCCCGTCGGGCGCCTATATCTGCGAAGTCGAGGTCGATCCCGATACGGGTATGGTTCGCATCCTCGATTGGGTCGCGGTCGACGATTTCGGGACCGTCATGAACCCGATGATCGTCGACGGTCAGGTACATGGCGGCATCGCGCAAGGTGTCGGCCAGGCCTTGCTCGAAGAGTGCGTCTACGACAAGGAAAGCGGGCAGCTCATCACCGGTTCCTATATGGACTACTGCATGCCGCGCGCCGACGATCTGCCCTCGTTCCGTATCGATGTCACCGATGTGCCCTGCCCGCACAATCCCCTCGGGGTCAAGGGCTGTGGCGAAGCCGGCGCCATCGCCTCGCCCGCCGCCCTGATGAACGCGGTGGTCAACGCGATCGGCGTCGACATCGACATGCCAGCCACGCCCGAGAAGGTCTGGCGGGCCATTCAGCACAATCGGCAAGCGGCCGAGTAAGGGAGTTCACAGATGCATAACTTCAACTTTCATCGCCCGCTGACAATGGACGAGGCGATCAACTGGTTGGGCACTTCGCCGGAAGGGATCCTGCTGGCCGGCGGTCAGACCCTGATCCCGACCATGAAACAACGCCTGGCCGGCCCCAGCGACCTTATCGATCTCGGCGGCATTGCCGAGCTCAAGGGAATCCGCGAGGACGGCGGAGCGGTCGTTATCGGTGCCATGACGACACATGCCGAGGTGGCGGCCAATGCCACGGTCGCCGCCAAGATCCCTGCCCTCGCGTCGCTCGCCGGCGGCATCGGCGATCCGCAGGTGCGCAATTGCGGGACCATCGGCGGCTCGATCGCCAACAACGATCCGGCGGCGGACTATCCGGCCGGCGTCGTCGGCCTGGGTGCGACGGTGATCACCAGCACCCGCCAAATCGCCGCCGACGATTTCTTCACCGGCATGTTCGAAACCGCGCTTGAACAAGGCGAGGTCATCAAGGCGGTCTCCTTTCCGGTGCCCGACAAGGCGGCCTATGTGAAGTTCGCCAACCGGGCGTCGCGTTACGCCATTGTCGGCGTCATGGTCAGCCAGGGCGCTGCCGGAACACGTGTCGCCGTCACCGGCGCCGGAAGTTGCGTCTTTCGCGCAACGGACATGGAAAGCGCGCTGTCGGGAGATTTCTCGGCTGCGGCATTGGACGGGAAATTGGTATCGACCGACGATTTGAATGCCGACATTCACGCCTCGGCCGAATACAGGGCACATTTGGTCACCGTCATGGCCCAGCGCGCGGTCTCGGCGGCGGGATAGAACAGCAAACAACCATCTTTGAGGGGCCGGGCCGCCTTGGCCCGGCCCTTTTTTTGAGCCGAGGTCCGCGTAATGAGCGACGAGCAACGGCCGCGACGAACCTTGAAGCTGCTTGTTTTGGGGCTGTTGCTGTTCCTCGTCGGGCTTGTCGTCTTTCGTCTCGCGCTGGCCGAACTCGGCCTGCGGCAGTATCTGGAAGCACGCGGGATCACGGTCGACGCGCTGACGGTGGAGTCTCTCGATTTCGCCGGGGTGGTACTCTCGGATGTGCGGCTTGGCGCCGACGAAGAACTGGCGGCCCGACGTATAACCCTGTCGTACAAAGCGGCCGAACTGGTCTCGGGCCAGCTCCAAGCGACACGCATCGAAGGCTTGCGGCTGCGGCTCGATTTGAGCGGCGCCGGGCCGCCGCTTGGCGAGCTGCAAAAGCTCGTACCCCAGGCCTCCACGGCGACCGGCGAGGTAGCGGACGACGCACTATCTGCGATCCCCGATGTCATCGTGAGCGACGCACGGTTGGATCTGAGCACGCCCCTGGGCCCCGTCGAACTGCGCGTCGAGGCCGAGGCCTGGTCGGAAGCGGATAACGCGCTGGCGGCGACGGCGACACTGGACGTCGACAGCCCTCTGGGCCAGGCCAGCGCGGCGCTTTCGGCTACACGGCAGGAAAATGGCGATCTGCTCGGCGACCTGGTCGTTTCACGTGGGCGACTGCGGTTGCCTGGGACGGTACTCAGCGGTTTGAGTGGAGAGGCATCCTTCCAGTGGCCGTTCGATGCCCTGCCGCTGATCAACGCCGAAATCCAATTGGTCCAGGCGGATCTGGAAGGCGAAGGCCGCGCGCGGGGCCTGCTCAAGGAAGCGCGACTGGTGGTCGATCTCGATGCGGAGTCGGTACGCCTGCAAGGTACAGTGAACAGCAGCGACGACCGCGTGCGTTTGATGCTCGATGCGGCGGTCGAAGATTTCCGGCAGCGCCCGGAGGTCGCTCTGCAACTCTATGCCGAGGCGGAAGCCGCGACCGATGCCTGGAGCCTTCTGGCGTTGCCCCGGCCCGCCGCCGGCCAGGGCACCTTGCTTTTCAACCTGTTCGGTGATTTGCCGCCGCTGCCGCCAGGGGCCATGGCGATGCTGCCAGACCTGCCCATGGCGCAAGGCTTTGTGACGGATTGGCTGCGCCACGCGCCGCTCGATGGCACGCTCCTTGTCGATGTCGGCGACTTGGCACTCGACGATAAGTTTGCCGGCTTGTCCGGCACGGTCACCCTGGAGCTGAACCGGGACAGCGATGGGCAGATCCGGCTTCGGGTCGGTGACGGCGGTGATCTGCGCGTCGCGCAGCTTTCCCATGACTGGCTGACGGGGCTGGGATTGCCGACCGAGATTGCCGAGCTTGCAGTCCAGGGCTTCGACTTGAGCCTTTCGTCGTCGGTAGACACTCCACCCGCGACACTGGCCATTCAACCTGGCGACGACGGGGCGCGGCTTGCCGCCGACTTCGCGGCCCGGGTGGCAACCCCTTCTGGCCTGACCGCGCGTCTCGCCGCCGTGCCGCGCCTTCAAATAGCCGCAACCGGGGACATCTCTTTCATCGAGCCGAGCGCGTTCAACCTCGAAATCGAGAACCTCGTCCTGCAAGGCCGGACGCTGGACTCGGCGCAGTTGGAGGGATCCCTATCCGGTCCGCCAACGGCACTGGAAGCGAACGTGGATCTTGCCGCCGAGATCAGGGCCCTTCACCTGCCGCCCTTCGCGCTGCAAGATCTTGCTTTAGGATTGTCCCTTGATGTGAGCCTTCGGGAAAAGGTTCTGCAAGCGGCGCTGCGGACGCCGGGAACCATTGGCCTCGTGGCGCTATCGGGACCCGCCGGTTTGGCCCTCGACCAAGCTCTCGCCGTCTCGCTGACGGAAGCCGAGGTCAGTGTCGACATGACGACCGAGGAAAAGATCGGTCTGCATCATAAAGTGAAGCTGGAACCGGGTCGGGTGGTGTTGCAGGCGCCGCCGCTTGGTTCGCTGCAGCTCAATCTTGCACCGCTCACCATACGCGGCCGAAAGGCAGCCGATGGCAGCTATCAAGGCGAATTGGATTTGGCGCCAAGCAACATCAGCGCGGCCGATGTCGGCATTTCCGCATCGCGAGTCGGACTGCAGGCCAACTTCGGCGCCGAATTGGAGTCGCTATCGGGCCGTTTTGGCGTGGGCGAATTGAGCCATCTCACGGAGCCGGCACTGGCAGCGCCCTTGCGGATTTCCGGAAGCTTTGGCGCGCCAAAGGGAGATCCGACCTTCGAGCTTCAGGGCAGCACTCTGGCGGGTTTGCGGTGGCTGAGTCTATCGGGGCACCACAAGCTGGTCGACGGTGTGACCAGCATGACGGTCACCGTCGGCCCCCTGGCGTTTCAGCCCGACGGGCTGCAGCCCGTCAACCTCTCGCCCCGTCTCGCCCTGCTGACCAAGGTCTTGGGTCATGCCGAGATCAGCGCCAAGCTGCGGATTGAAAACGGCGCGCCGACGGGGATCGCCGCAGTCGTGCTCCATGGATTGGAATTCGACACGCCGCAGGCCAAGGTTCGCGGTCTCAATCTGGACCTGGCGCTGGACAGCCTGTGGCCGCCGGGCAGCCCGGTGCAACAGCAGCTCAAGATCGCGGCGGTGGATCCTGGCGTGGCGATTAAGGATGTCAGAGTCGCCTTCCAGGTCGCTCACGCCGGAACCGAGTCTCCCTTGCCACGGCTGCGAATCGAAGACAGCGAAATGCGGCTTCTCGGCGGCCGCGTTTTTACCGACAGCTTCGAGATCGACCCAAATGCAGATGTCCAAAAGCTTCTCGTCAAGGTCGAGGCATTGGAACTCGCTACACTCTTCGATCTGCTGGCGGTCGAGGGGTTGACGGGCGGCGGTTTGATCGAAGGCCAGATCCCGTTGACCCTGGTCGGCACCGACGTCATCGTCGAAGAGGGTTGGCTGGCGACCCGCGCGCCCGGTCGCCTTCGTTTGAAGTCGGAGGCCGCGGCAAATCTCCTCTCGGGCAGCGGCGATGAAGTGACTTTCCTTCTACGGGCCCTGGAGGATTTTCATTACCGGACCCTCAAGTTGAGCCTCGACAAGAGCGCCGAGGACGATCTGATTGCAAAGCTGTCGCTGCTTGGCAACAATCCGGATGTCCTCGACGGCCAGGACTTTCAGTTGAATCTCAATCTTGAAAGCAACATTGGCCAAATCCTTTCGGCGCTCGGCGAAGCCTTCCGCGTCTCCAACGAAGCCCTGCGGCGAACCTGGCAGCTGCGTTGAGGCGATGGATCCACCTAGTACTGTCCGGCGGAATTCTCGACGCCAATAGACGGCACTCCGAGATGTCCGGCTAGGCGCGTGCTGGGCCGCGATGCTGGTTGCATCGCAAGCAGCGCGCAACGACGACCGGGGGCCTCGGAGTGCCGCCCGCAGGGTCGCTTTTCCCGCCCCCCTGGTGCGTTGATGGCGCTTGCCACGACTTGTCGTACTTAGCAGCGGCGCCGCCGCTGCATAGAATGGGCGCGACCAGCATCGCCTGCGCACCATCGCCTGCCAGGGAAACGGGAAAAACGATCTATTGGCGTCGAGAATCCCGCCGGACAGTACTTGCGGCGGACGAGGCGCTTCTACTTGTGTGCTTGGAGACCTTGCCTTACCTATTAGGACAGGGGCTGTGATTTGCATCCCCCTGTTTGGCGACGAGGTGGGAGGTACGACCTTGCCCGATGGCTTAATTCAGCCTGTTGGCTCAATTCGGAAAGCAGGCTCGATCCGGCTCGCGGCCGCGGTCCTGGTGGCACTGATGATGGCGGGCTGCCAGCCCACCGTCAGGGTCGAGGCACCGAAAGAGCCGATCACCATCAACCTCAACGTCAAACTCGATGCAGAGGTCCGGGTCAAACTGGAAGAAGAGGCCCGCGAGGACATCAAAGCCAATCCGGATATCTTCTGATGCCGTGTCATTTGGCGGATTGGTCAAAACCACTTTCGAAGGCGAACTTTCGCGGAGATACCGATGCCCAGGCTTAAACGCACAAGTTTTGCATTGCTCGCGAGCCTGCTGCTGGCTCTGACTCTGGCGGTTCAGCCCGCCGCCGCACAGTCGCTGGACTCGCTGCGCGCCTCCGGCGCGCTGGGCGAGCGTTTCGACGGCCTGGCCGTGGCGCGCGACGGCAGCGCTGCCGCCGCCGTCGCGGCAATCAACGAAAAACGCACGGCGGTCTATGGCCAGCGCGCCGCCAGCCAAGGTGTCAGCGTGCAGGATGTCGGCCGCATTTACGCCAAGGAGATTCTCGGCTCGGCCGCGCCCGGAACCTGGTTTCAAAAAGAAGATGGAAGCTGGGTGCAGAAGTAGGCGCCGGCAACAAGGATAGGACGCCTATGGCCGATGGGTCTCCCCAGACCGTGACCGACACTGCCCTGCCCGCCTCGACGGACGATGTCCTGGACCTGTTGACTCGGGGCAACTACGTCGCGGACCGCTCCTTGGCGACGGTTCTTTTCCTCTCCATGAAACTGTCGCGACCGTTGTTCCTCGAAGGCGAGGCCGGCGTCGGCAAAACCGAAATCGCCAAGGTCCTGGCCGAAACGCTCGACCGGCGCCTGTTGCGCCTGCAATGTTACGAGGGCCTGGATCTGTCGTCAGCCGTGTACGAGTGGAACTACTCGCGGCAGATGGTCGAAATCCGAATCGCCGAAGCCTCTGGCAACCGCGACTCCGATACCCTGGCGAACGATATTTTCGATGAACGCTTCCTGATTGAACGTCCCCTGCTGCAGGCGCTCAAGCCGGGCCCGAATGGCAAGGCCCCGGTGCTGCTGATCGACGAGCTGGATCGCACCGACGAACCCTTCGAGGCCTTTTTGCTGGAAGTGCTCTCGGACTATCAGATCACCATCCCCGAACTCGGCACCGTCAAGGCCGCGCAACCGCCTATCGTTGTCATCACCTCGAACCGTACGCGCGAGATCCACGACGCCTTGAAGCGCCGGTGTTTTTATCACTGGCTGGATTATCCCGACGCCGAGCGCGAACTGCAGATCCTCCACGCCAAGGCGCCGAACACGCCCGAGCTCCTGTCGCGCCAAGTCGTTGCCTTCGTTCAGGAACTGCGTAACGGCGACCTCTTCAAGCTGCCCGGAATCGCCGAGACCCTGGACTGGGCGGACGCCCTGACCCAACTCGACAAGATTGCCCTCGATCACCAGGCCGTCGACAATACCCTCGGCATTTTGCTGAAGTATCAAGACGACATCGCCAAGGTGCAGGGGTCGGAAGCGGCGCGGGTCCTCGAAAAGGTGAAACAGGAGAGCACGGCCGCCGGTCGTGGCTGACCGCAGAGTGTCGGACAAGGAAAAAGCCCCATCGTTTTCCCAGCCCGCGGCACAACTTGCACCGCCGCCGCGGCGCTACGAGGCGCTGTTCTCCATGGAGGACGCGCCGTTGGAAAGCGGCCGTCTGCTCGAGAACATCATGCGCTTCGCCCGGGCCTTGCGCGCCGCCGGACTGCCGGTGGGGCCGGGAAAGGTTTTGGCCGCCACCGAGGCTGTCTCGGTGATTGGCCTCAGGCGGCGCGACGATTTCTACTGGACACTGCATGCCGTGTTCGTCAACCGGCACGATCAGGAAGAACTATTCAACCAGGCTTTCCATGTCTTTTGGCGCAATCCGCAGTATCTCGACCGTATGATGAATCTGCTGTTGCCGGACTCGCCGCTTGGCGACGCCGCGGACAAAAGCAAGGAAAGCGCCCTCAGCCGGCGCTTGGCGGAAGCCTTGCGGGCGCCCGAAACCGCCGCCCGTGAGACCAGCGATGACGCCGAGGAGAAGATCGAGGTCGACGCGGTGCTCACTTTCTCCGACCGCGAGCTTCTGCAATCCATCGATTTCGAGAAGATGTCGGCCGAGGAAATGGCACAGGCAAAGAAGGCCGTCGAAGAGATGCGCTTGCCGATCGTCGAGGTGCCGACACGGCGTTTTCGCCCGGACCCGCGTGGCCGCCGCGCCGATTTGCGCGCCACCATGCGGGCGGCACTGCGGTCCGGCAGCGACACGATTCCCTTGAAATGGAAACGCCGCGGCCGCCGGCGTCCGCCGCTGGTGGTGATTTGCGATATCTCCGGCTCGATGACGCGCTACTCGCGCATGCTGCTGCACTTTCTGCACGCCGTCACCAACGATCGCGACCGGGTCCACAGCTTTGTCTTCGGCACCCGCCTGACCAATATCACGCGCTATCTCAGGCAAAAGGACGTCGACGTCGCTGTCGAGAAAGTCGCCGAAGAGGTCGTCGACTGGTCCGGTGGCACCCGCATCGGCGCCTGTCTGCAAGATTTCAACCGTATATGGTCGCGCCGCGTGCTGGGCCAAGGTGCGATGGTCCTTTTCATCTCGGACGGTCTCGACCGCGACAACGCCGAGGGCTTGAGCGCGGAGGTCGAGCGTTTGCGGAAATCCTGCCGGCATCTGGTGTGGTTGAACCCCTTGCTGCGCTACGATGCTTATGAACCGAAGTCCCTCGGGGCACGGGCCATTCTGCCGCATGTCGACGATTTTCGAACGGTTCACAATTTGAACAGTCTTGCCGACCTGAGCGCCGTTCTCAGTCATAATCCGAAGCGTGGATTCGCCCCGGCCCGGCCGGCGGCGAACGCCGTTACATAGGAGATAGCGGAGATGAGCGAGAACACGACGCCAGCCGCCCAAGACAGAACCTCGAGCCAGGAAGGCCCGCTTTTGAGCCAGGAAGGAAGGGATCCGCTGAGCGAGGCTCTGGCCTGGCGCAACGCCGGAAGCAAGGTCGCCATCGCGACGGTGATCGCAACCTGGGGATCTTCGCCGCGACCGGTCGGCTCGCAGCTCGTCATCGACGACAAGATGAACATGCTTGGCTCGGTTTCCGGTGGCTGTATCGAAGGAGCCGTGATCCACGAGGCCCAGGATGTGATGCAAACCGGCGCGCCGAAGCTGCTGGAATACGGCGTCAGCGACGAACAGGCCTGGGAAGTTGGACTGGCGTGCGGCGGAACCATCCGCGTCTTCGTCGAACGCCTGGATTGACGACGGTGGTGGTGGGGAGACAGGCATGAAACGCCCGGATCTGGAACGCCAGCAGGCGGCCCGCTCGGCCAAGCGCCCGACGGCACTGGTGACCGAGCTCAGCAGCGGCCGGCAAGCCCTTTTGGCGGATGGCGGCGCCAGCGGTGACTTGCCCTTGAAAGAGACCCAACTCGCGGCGGTACGCGACGCCATCAGCGAGGATCGCAGCGGTGCCTTGGCCGACCAGCCCGACTACTTCGTCCAGGTCTTCAACCCTCCCTTGCGCATGATCGTTGTCGGAGCGGTGCACATCAGCCAGATTTTGGCCCCCATGGCGGGGCTGGCGGGATATGACGTCGCGGTCGTCGACCCGCGTCGGGCCTGGGCCAGCGAAAAGCGCTTTCCCGGCGTAACGTTGATCGATGCCTGGCCGGACGAGGCCTTGCGTGAAATGGCGCCAGACCGACGCACCGCGATCGTCACCTTGACCCACGATCCCAAGCTCGACGATCCTGCGCTGGAAGTGGCCCTGCGCAGCGATGCCTTCTACATCGGCTCCCTGGGCAGTCGAAAGACCCACGCCAAACGTCTGGAGCGCCTGCGGGACTCCGGATTCGGCGATCGCGATTTTCAACGCTTGCACGGCCCCGTCGGACTCCATCTCGGTGGCCGCACACCCTCCGAAATCGCAGTGGCCATCCTCGCCCAAGTGATCCAGGCGCTGCACAACGCGCCGGCACCGGCGTCCCAGTCCCTACCGGCAGACTGATGCAATTCGGCCGCATAACCTTGCGCGACGCGGAAGGCGCGATCCTCGCGCATTCCCTCAAGCACGCCACGGGGGTCTTCAAGAAGGGTCGCATCCTCTCGGCGGAGGATGTCGAGTTGTTGCGCGCGATGGACCTCGACGAGGTCGTCGCGGCCCGCTTGGAAGCCGACGACGTGCATGAAGACGCCGCCGCCGCCGCGCTTGCCGCGGCAATCGCTGGCCCGGGCATCAGGACCACGGCGGCCTTCACCGGACGCAGCAATCTGATCGCCGAGGCACGCGGATTGCTGAGCGTCGATCACGCGGTCCTCATGACGCTGAACAGCATCGACGAGGCGCTCACCGTGGCCACCTTGCCGCCTTTCGCGGTGTTGGAGCCCCGGCAAATGGTGGCGACCATCAAGATCATCCCCTTTGCCGTATCGCGCCGCACTTTGGAGGCGGCCCTGGCGGTGGCACGTAAAGCGACCCCCCTGGTCCGGGTGGCGATCTTCGAAAGCCGTCGTGTCGGCCTGGTGCAAACCCGGCTCGAAGGCATGAAGGAGGCATTGTTCGAAAAGACCAAAACCGCGGTCGATACGCGCTTGTCTGCCTTGGGCTGTGCAGCCTGCGAGGAGCGCCGCTGTGCCCACGATGAGGGCGCTGTGGCTGAACAAGTGAAGGACCTGCGTGCCCTGGGCTGCGATATCGTCCTGGTGTCGGGCGCCTCCGCCATCGTCGACCGCCGTGATGTCGTACCGGCGGGGATCATCGAGGCCGGCGGCCAGATTGACTATTTCGGAATGCCGGTCGATCCCGGCAATCTCATCCTATTGGCGCATCTCGGAACGGTGCCCGTTATCGGCCTGCCGGGTTGCGCGCGTTCGCCCAAACTGAACGGTTTCGACTGGATCCTGCAACGACTGCTGGCCGGGCTTCCGGTCGACCGCAGCGAGATCGCGGCCATGGGCTCCGGCGGCCTGCTCAAGGAGATCGCGAGCCGTCCCCTGCCCCGCGCCATGGCCGTCGAAGCCGATCCGGTGCCGGCCCGGGCGCCCAAGGTGGCCGCGCTGCTGCTTGCGGCGGGCCAATCGCGCCGCATGGGTAGCGTCAACAAGCTCCTGGCCGTGGTGGCCGGCAAGGCGATGGTGCGGCATGTCGCCGAAACCCTCGTGGCCTCGCAGGCCGAACCCATCATCGTCGTCACCGGGCACCAGGAAGATGAGGTCAAGGCGGCACTTTCGGGCCTTGATCTAGGCTTCACGCACAATCCCGAATTCGCCAGCGGCCTTGCCTCGTCGCTGCATCGCGGCGTCGCCGCCCTGCCGGAGGATTGCGACGCCGTGCTGGTTTGCCTGGGCGACATGCCGATGATCTCGCCGGCCGTCGCGGACAAATTGATTGCCGCCTTCGACCCCTTGGAGGGGCGCGCCATCTGCCTGCCGACTCACAAGGGCAAACGCGGCAACCCGGCCCTTTTGGCACGCCGCTTCTTCGCCGAGATGCAAACCTTGAGCGGCGACATCGGCGCGCGGCCACTGATCGCCGCCTATCCGGAGCTGGTCTGCGAGGTGCCGGTCGATAACTCGGCGGTGTTGTTCGACGCCGACACGCCGGAGGCCCTGGAGCAGCTACGCCGCGACGAGACGGGAAGCTAGCGGCCGCGCCGCGACGGATCAGCCGCTCTCGCCCTTGACGATGATTTCCAGGCTGTCGGTGGTTTCTTCGCCACTGACTAGATCTCGCAATATGGTCTTAACGACATAGGGACCCGAGAGGTCGGACTCGAGGTCGATGCTCAAGCTCAGGTACATCTCCTTGACGGCGCGATTGGCCTCGAACACCTGCGACAGGACCCGCGACACCTGCAGGACCGAGCGCCCGGCCGTGTCGCGCATTTCGACGTCCATTTCGATGCCGAATTCCAATCCGCGTTCGGTCGAGCGGTACTTGAAGGCAGCGATCTCGTAATAGAGGAAAACCGTGTCGCCGAGCAAAAAGGCGGTATCGGAACGTGGTTCATAGATGCCAAAGTCGCTCGGCTGCCTGCTGGCCAGCACCGATTTCGTAATATGGAAATCGGTTTGCAGCCAAACTTCGTGATAGGCCTTTTCAAGCCCTTCAAGTGCCGCGCGTGGATCGTCCCTTTCCAGATCTTGCAGGGCCTGGCGCAGCGAGTCGGCCGCCGTGTCAGCCCAGCTCACGCGGGGGTCGACGGTTACCAGCAAGGCAATGAGGCACGTCAGCCAAAGGAAACCGACGGCGCGTCCCCCACTGTATCGTCCATGGCGAACAGGCGTGCTTGTCATCTCGCCTCCTGCTGAGTGTCGTGGACAAATTCGATAAGGCCCGCAAGTACATGCGGAAACTCAAGAAGATTGTTGTGGTCTCCCCGCGGCACGAAGATCGACTGTTTTGGCGCTAGGGCCGCTTCGAAGAGCTTTCGCCCAAAGCGGATGGGCACTGTCGGATCGCGTTCGCCGTGATAGAGGAATAGGGGCGCGTTTATATCCTTGATGCGCGACAGCGAATCCCAGCGGTCGAGCGCCAGCAAGCGTACCGGCAAGTACCAGTAGTGGGCCTGGGCGACATCGACGATCGATGACGGCGGCGCCTCTAAAATGAC
>JAJFGM010000168.1 GCA_021776145.1 Kiloniellaceae bacterium
GACTGTCGCTATTCGAGAATGCGCCTTGATCTATCGAAATAGGAAGAACGTGATCGTTCAAGTGGCAAGTAGCCGGTCGCCCTCCCGCGATCATGGGCCGTGTCCTTGAAAAGGGTTGCCGATGAATTGGGCTTCTTGTCAATGACAGAAGCACAGGTAACACTGGGCACGTGACCAGTCGTTCCCCCACAGTGGCGACCCTCGACACAATCCGCCAGAGACAAGATTCTGGCGATCATCTTCAAGCCGCTGACCTTGCGCAGCGCTTGTTCGAAGCGGAGCCAGGCAACCGCGAAGCGCTCTACCGGCTTGTTTTGAATATTGCCCGAGCCGGCGCGACGGACCGGGCACTTGAAATCTACACGGGAGCGCATCTCGACGAGCTTGAGGACTCAGAGTTCATTTCTCTGCGTGCGAGGATCGAAAAGGATTTGGCGCTGGCGAGCGTCGGCGACGAGCGGACCGATCGGCTGAGAGGCGCCGCCGAACTCTACCGTCGCGCCTTCCGGATCGCCGGCGAACACTATCCCTGCGTCAACGCTGCCACCCTATTGCTCCTCGCCGGGGACGAAACGACTGCGTGCGACTTGGCGGAAGAAGCCCTGGAAGCCTGTACCCGGGAAATGGCTAGCTGGCGCGATCAAGGCTGTAGACCAGAGGCCGAAAGCGCGCACGACCTTCGCCTCCATTATTACAATGCTGTAAGCAGGGCGGAGGGCCATCTCATCCTCGGTGAAATCGCCGAAACGATGTTGGCACTGACCGACGCGGCCCGGCTCAACTATCGCCGCAACCATTCGGACCGTGCGGGCACACGCCGCCAGCTCGACATGATCTGTACGGCCAAGGGTCTGAACAGCTCGATCCTCGACCTCCTCCGCCCGCCAGACGTGCTCCACTACGTTGGCCACATGTTGCTGCCTGAACGGGTCAATCGCCGCGGAGACTTCACCGAAAACACCCTGCGAGAGCGCATCGCTGCCTATTTCGACAAGCAAGGACCGGCAGGCGTCGGGTTTCTGTATGGATCACTGGCCTGCGGCAGCGACATACTAATTGCCGAAGCTGCGCTGAATCGTGGGATCGAATTGAACGTGGTCATGCCGTTCGATCCCGACCTGTTTATCCAAAGATCGGTCCGACCCGCAGGCGAAGAGTGGATCCCGCGCTTCCAGCGATGTCTCGATGCTGCCGAGAGCGTCACCCAAACCGGGGCTTCCGGAGAAGGCACCGACGATGTCATGCTGACCTATGCCAGCAGGACAGCGATGGGCCTGGCGGTCTTGCGGGCGCAATACCTCGGCACCACCGTCCGCCAACTGGCGGTTTGGGACGGAATAGAGACTGAGCGCAATGCTGGTACCGCGGTAGATATCGGCATCTGGAAGCAGACCGACCGCAAGACAGATGTCATCTCTGTACGACGCCGAATAGCAGCCAAATCGGCTAAGTCCGTGCCCGAGGCGGATTACGGCGCTGGCGAACAGGTGAAGCGCGTCTTCCGCGCCTTTCTTTTTGGAGACATAGCTGGCTTCAGCCGGATCGATGAAACCGAATTGCCACTCTTCTATGACACCATGTGGCGAGCCGTCTCGAAAGCGATGGCGCCGTTCGAACCGGCGATCGAATTCAGCAACACTTGGGGAGACGCGATACACGTTGTGTTCAGCGATGCTACCGCTGGAGCCCACTGCGCGCTTTCGATCCAGGAAACTCTCCGGTCGATCGCGCCCACCGCCTCTTTCCCGCACGGGCTGGGCATGCGCCTGAGTGTCCACTATGCGCCGGTGTATGCCCGCTTTGACCCCATCCTCGCCCGCCAGGCCTTCTTCGGCACCAACATCACCAAGGCCGCCAGGATGGAGCCGATTACGCCGGTCGGCGAGGTCTATGCCACAGAACCGCTGGCCGCCGAACTTGCGCTCTCGGGCGTCAGTGACATCTCCGCCGAGTATGTCGGAATTGTTCCTTTGGCCAAGGACTACGGCGCCTTTCGCATGCACGCGCTCCGGCGCTGGCCCGTCGCATAGGCCTGCCGAGCCCGGACTTCCCAGCCCAACGCTGATCTGGTTGGCAGGCGACCGACAGCGATTGGATCATACGAACTCGACGATCGCTTCAAGCGCGTCGCGCTCCAGAATGGTCAACGCGCTCCGTCGAATCGCGATGATTCCCTCCTGCTCCCAACTCCGCAGCACCTTGTTGACAGCCTCACGCGTTGTACCCGTCATGTTGCCGAGTTCGTGCTGAGAGAGCTTGAGATCAAGCGGGATCCCCTCCTCGCTTTCGACGCCAAAATCGTCCGCGAGCCGTAAGATCCGCTTGGCGAGGCGGGCCGGCAAATTCAGAAAGACGATATCTTCGTAAAGGTCGCTGACCCAACGAAGGCGCGTGCACAGGATTTCTATCAGTTTGAGACAAATGTCAGGGTTCTGTTTGAGAACCGGCAAGAAGTCGCGACGCTCAAGCGCGACGAGAAGCGCCGGTTCCATCGCCGTGGCGTCAGCAGTCCGCTCCTTGCCATCCAACAGGGCGATTTCTCCAAAGACGTCCCCTGGCGCCATGATATTTAGAATGATCTCTTTGCCTTCGGCGGACAGGGCGCTGATGCGAACCCGTCCATCGATAACGCCGAGCAGACTGTCGCCAGGATCGCCCTTGAAAAAGAGCGCCTCGCCAGCAGCAAAGCGGATCGGCTTTGCTCGCGCCATCACT
>JAJFGM010000169.1 GCA_021776145.1 Kiloniellaceae bacterium
AACTCTATCCGGCAGTTCTAGCAGCAGCGTCGCGGCAGCGGGCGGGACCAGCCGCTGCCAAAGTGGCAGCAGAACATGGATCGGCTGCTCGGCCAGACTTGCGGCCGCCCGCCGTGGGTCCATCGTCTCGATCTGTTGGACCGCGTCCCAGGGATGGTCCATCAGAAAACGGCGCGTCAACGCATCGACGGCCTTGGCCGGGTTCCCTATCATCGAGAAACCTCCTCATTTTCTGTTTCGGTCCGTGGTGCAGTGGGTGCGATCAACCGCAGCAGGTTGGACGCCACGAGGAGGAAGCTCATGAAAAGGTGCGTCCATAGTGAACTGAACGCGGGCGAGGTCGCGACTCTTGGGGTCTGGGAGAGGCCCTCGCGGAGCATGGACCGGCTGAGACCCCCAAGGACGTTGCCCCTGCGTCCCACGACAGGCAGCAAAGGGTGCTCGTCCCACGATGCGATGGTGGCGATCGAAACAAGCGTGGCACGGTTCGACAGTGGTTTGACCGTGGCGTCCACAACTTCGGAGAGTTTGGAACTGGCACTGCTTTGCAATAGGGTACCGATGCCAACCAACCCGATGTAGGCGCCCGAGCCATCGGTCACAAAGATGTCGTTGCCGGCCGCATGTCTGCGTTTCTTGACGTAGCGCAGCGCTTCGGCGGTTTCCGTCGTTTCCGGGAATTCCGGCACGGAAACATCCATCCAGGAGCCGACCGTTCCAGCCGGGTATGTGAGCGAATTGCGGAAGTCCTTGGCCAGACTTGCCTTTATTTTGTCTAACAGTCGCTCGAGATGCTCGCCCTCGACCAACCGTAGGACGCCGGTCGCTGCCTGGTAGGTCATCGTCGTGACGATGCCCGCGGCTTTTTCGATCGGCAGAATTTCCACACAGCGGGCCGCCGCCCAGGGCGCCATGAACGCGAGGACCGGGGCGGAAAGGCGCGCCGGTATCGTCTCCAGCAGGGCCGCGGCGTCGCCCGGCTCGAGATCTTCCAGAACCCGAGCCGCGGACCGCGGCTGGTCCTGTAGGAACGCCGTGGTGAGTGGTGAGTGTTCAGTCATCGCGGTCAGCCGGTGTCAGGACAATCGTGATTTCCTCGTTGAACGTCTTGGCGGGAACGCTCATTCGCCCTTCCTCGGTCGCCAGAACCACGCTGGTCGGAGTGAGCTCTAGCACTTCGCCTTCGACGGCGCCAAATCGAGCCATTTGCCCTGGTTGCATCTCCTGTTGGAGATAGTGGGCACCGATCAGGTTGCTGACGAAGGTCCGTGCCCCCAGACCGAATGCCAAGGCGAGGCTGCCCAATACCGAGGCGATGGCAATGGCCACGATCGTGACAAGAAATGACACGTCCACGCCGATCTGATCGATTCCGATCACGACCGCGGTCAGGAACGTCACGCCCTGTGCCAAGGTGCCGAAAAGGGCACTCTGACTCAATCCCGCCGAGGACATCGTTGTTGCCACGAGATCGCGTACCAGGGTGCTGATTAAGTAGCCGACCAGGACGATGAGCCCGCCGGCAACAAGGGTCGGCAGGTAGGCGACGATGCCATCGAGCCAAGACGAGAAGGCGTCCAGGCGAGCGGTCTCGGTTGCGGCCGTGATGAAGAACAGAATAATCACCCAGAAGGCCGCATTTCCAACCAGGGCTAGAACCCGTGATGACAGCCGCATGCCAGCCCAGCTCCCGACCGTCAGGAACCGGTCAAGAAGCCGATTGGCGGCATCACCCCCTTTGACGATGCCGGCACGGACCAGGCGCGCGAAGACCCACCCGAGGAGCAGGAGTACGAGGGCGCCAACGAGACTTGGAATGTAGGTGACAAAATTGACCAGGACGTCGTTGGCTGCTTTCGAGAGATTGTCCGAAATTGTAGAAATGCTATCCATGATCTCTACTCCTTAGGGCGTCAATTCCAGAAAAAACACGCAGGGCGATTGCCATTCAATTCGCGGAGGATTGGGGGCGGACTTCACCCCTTCAATCCTGATCAAGCGGGTCGGTATCCACGCTCGGATCGAACTCGTCGCGAAACTGCTCGACCGTCTGCTCGGCGTGGTCCGCGTCCAGGACACGCGCGATGTGAAACAGCCCGTCGCCTTGGTTGACGACCGGTAAGTTTGTCTTACCGATTAGGACGCCGGCATCCGGGGCGATGATCTCCACCTCTCGGCTGCCGTAAGGGTCGGCGATGCCGCCGAGCACATGGCCGGCCTCGACACGAGCGCCGGACGCCAGAACCGACCGCAGGATCCCGCCTTCCGGTGCCCGCACCCAATAGCTCGAACTTGCCAGGACGGGCTTCACCTTACTTGGCCGGACCGTTTTTTTGCCCAGCATGCCCAGCGCCTGCATCACCCGTATGACGCCGTTCAGCCCGACCCGAACGGATACCTCGTCGAAGCGCAGGGCCTCGCCGGCCTCGTAGACAAGGGTCGGCACCCCCAGTTCCATCGCCGACTGCCGCAGCGACCCCTCGCGGAGGGCCGCGTCGAGGATAATCGGGGCGGCAAAAACCTTTGCAAGATCCTTGACTTCCGGGTTCGACAGGTCACCGCGTATCTGGGGAAAGTTGGTGCGGTGAATGGCTCCGGTGTGAAGGTCGATGCCGTGGCTGCAGCGGCCGACCACCTCGCGCAGGAAGACATGCGCCAGTTGCGAGGCGAGGGACCCCTTGGCGGACCCCGGAAACGAGCGATTGAGGTCACGGCGGTCGGGCAGATAGCGCGTGTTGCTGATGAAGCCGTAGACATTGACGATGGGGACCGCGACCAGCGTGCCGTGCAGGTGCGACAAACGCGATTGCCGGATCAGGCGCCGCACGATCTCGACTCCGTTCAACTCGTCGCCATGAACCGCGGCACAGACAAACAGCCGGGGTCCTGGCCGATGACCGTGCACCACATGCGTGGTGAGCGTCATCGGCGTGTGGTCGTAGAGCAGGCTGATTGGCAGGTCGATGGTCTGGCGGTTGCCTGCTGGAACCATCTGGCCGCCGATCTCGAAAGGCTTGCGCGGCGACGCCTTAGGTTTCTTAACCACGGCCACGGGTCTTGGTATTTTTGGGTTTGGCGTGTTTTTCAACGAACTCAATGATTTTGCCCGCGACATCGATACCCGTGGCCTTCTCGACGCCTTCCAGTCCGGGCGAGGAGTTGACCTCCATCACGACCGACCCATGATTGGAGCGCAACAGGTCGACGCCGCAGACGTTGAGTCCCATCGCCTTGGCCGAACGGACCGCCGTCGAGCGTTCTTCCGGCGTAATCTTGATCACTTGGGCCGAGCCGCCACGGTGCAGGTTCGAGCGGAAGTCGCCCTCGACGCCCTTGCGCCGCATGGCGGCGACGACCTTGCCGTCGACCACCAGACAGCGGATATCTTCGCCGCCCGCCTCCTTGATGAACTCCTGCACCAGGATGTTGACCTTGGCGCCGCGAAAGGCCTCGATAACCGACTTTGCCGAGTTGTGGGTCTCGCCGAGAACCACGCCGATCCCTTGAGTGCCTTCCAGCAGTTTGATCACGACCGGTGCGCCGCCGGCGATTTCAATGACGTCATCGGCGAACTTGGCTGAGTTGGCAAATCCGGTCACCGGCAGGCCGATGCCGTCGCGCGCCAGAAGCTGCAGGGAGCGCAGTTTGTCGCGGGAGCGGCCGATGGCGACGGATTCGTTGACCGGATAAACCCCCATCATCTCGAACTGCCGCAACACCGCCAGGCCATAGAAGGTCACAGAGGCACCAATGCGCGGAATCACCGCGTCGTAGCCTGTCAGCTTCTCGCCCTTGTAGCGCAGCTCTGGCCGGTGGGAGGTGATATTCATGTAGCACTGCAGCGTATTGATGACATCTATCTGGTGCCCGCGTGCCTCCGCGGACTCGACAAGCCGCTTGTGAGAGTAGAGCTCGGCGTTGCGCGCCATCATCGCGATTTTCATGATCTATTCCTCTTCAGTTGTGGCCCCGGTCGGGGCCGGCTTGCGGCGACGTGTCGTGGTGGCCCCCGCGGTCATGGATTGCTTGCTGCAATAGGACCTGGCGGGATCCACGACGAACTCACCTTTGATTGCGGTGCGTCCGATCAGCATGCGAAATCCCATTTGGTCTCGGTCGGTCAGCGTGACTTCGATCGGCCACTCCTGGCCACCGACGCGGATCGCCGTTTCGATTACGAAACGCTTCTCGCGTTTGCCCCCGGAATTGGTGACCCAACGGTAATCGCTGGCCGGGGCCGCGCAGGATATCTCGTCGGCGTCATCAGATTGGACGGGATGAACATCGAAGCGGATCCAATCCTGGCCGTTCTTGTGAAAGGGATGGAGATTGAAAGCATGCAGGGCCGAGGTTCGCGCGCCGGTGTCGACCTTGACCTTGATCCGGTCGATGCCGAGTTCGGGCAGCGCCACCCATTCCCGCCAGCCGAGCGCGAGTTTGTGATCTTCGGCGCCTCGAACTGTTCTTGGATCATCAGATTTAGCGGCTTTCCGCATCCTGGCCTTTCTTTCCGATCGTTTCCGGCTTGGCCGGTTTGTTTCGCCGCGGTCTCAAATCGGCCGCCTCGACGGGGACTCCCAAAACCTCGGCCACGGCATTCTTGGTCACATGGCGATAGTTTTTTGTCAGTGTCTGACTTATGACGGCGACGTAGGTGCCAAGGTCGATGAGAATAAACCCCGCTTCGAACACCTCCTCGGCGACGTCCGTGACGAACGCGTCCGAAACTTTGCGCCGACCGGCGATCTCGTGAAAAAACTTCCGGGAAATTCGAAAGCGGCCGTTCTGCTTGCCGCCGAACTCCATTTCGTACATCCACACGAGCGCTGTCGCCACAGCGCAGGCCGACTGTCGACCCGATGACTCCGCCATTTAGACTTCTCCTCCAACCGTTCACCTCCAGGCTCCGCTGAACCGATCCGGCTGTTATCAATGTGGGGCGGTGTGAAAAAATATCAAGTTTTATATTCTATAGATGTAGAAACTACAGATAAATAGGCAAAGATAGCAATAAGGCCATCTCTGATAACGACGTTCTTGCGAGAATTTGTCCGGCAACCCTGCCGCTGCCTAAAATGAGGAACCGCGGGTTAGCGCAAAGAACGAACGATCCCAACCGACGAGGCCGGCTGGTTCCTTTGGAAATAGCGGTCTATAACGCAGATCATTCGGAGCGCGTTGCGAGCGGTCCTTGGAGGCGAGGACTCCACCCTGATTATGACCTGCGACAGATCTCTCGCGCAACACCAGGGCGCTGGTCGCCCGGGTCCGACTGCCGCGCGAACCCTTCTGGCGGGGTTTTTGGCCCTTGCCGGGGGGTTGGTGCTCTATGCCCTGGCCAGTACGCAGTTGGGCCTCGGACCGAGATTGGCGCCAGTCGCCTATCTCTGCCTCGCACTGGTCGGCACGATGCTACTGGTCACCTTCGCCGTCACCCTGTTGCATGACGACACATGGGCGGGATTGGCTTTGCTGGTTTTGTGGGCGTTGGTCTTTTCGGGTGCCTTCGTCGGCGTTCAAGTTCTGAGCTAGTGGCTCGACCTCCAACGGTACTTGGCCCATGGTGCGAGACCGAGGAAATGAATGTTCACTTGAGCCGACGCGAGTACCGGGCTTGCTAAATAATTTGACAATTGATTATGGGTGCCGAGAGTCTTTCCGCCAAGGACACGCGACCGCCCGCAGCCCGGGTTCGGCAGCCCGTAGCAGGTCAAAGCGATGGCTCGCGGTGCCCAAAACCTCGGGCTGCTTCTTCTAATTTTCACCTTATTCTCTAGGTGTAGAATCGGACCCCCCGAGATCGAAATGCGACCCTCATTCCACTGGTACCCGGCGGGGCAGCGACCGTGAGCGCGACCCTTGCACCGGTCGCCGCCTTGCTGATAAGCGTGGCCATGCTGCTCATGGGCAACGGGTTGCAGGGTACGCTGCTTCCTATCCGCGCCCAATTCGAAGACTTCTCATCGCTCGATATCGGTGTTCTCGGATCCGCCTACTTCCTAGGGTTTGCGCTCGGCTGCCTCTTGGGCCCGCGCGCCGTCAGGCGGGTCGGTCATGTCCGTGCTTTTGCCGCAATGGTCTCCGTCGCATCCGCGATTTCACTCGCACACGCGCTCATAACAAGTCCCGCGGTTTGGTGGGGCCTGCGGGCCGGGACCGGCTTTTGCTTTGCCGTGCTCTACATGATTATCGAGAGTTGGCTTAACGAAAAGTCGACCAACGCAACGCGCGGCCTCGTCTTTTCGGTCTACACCATCATCAATCTAACCGTGATAACCATCGGCCAGATGATGCTCACCTTGGCCAGCCCCTTCGCCTTCACGCTATTCGCTCTGGCCTCGATCCTTGTCTCCCTGGCGGCTGTACCGGTGGCCCTCACCACGGCCGCGACACCCAAACCGATTGATGCCGTTCGCATTCGGCCGCGTTATCTCTTTAAGATCTCTCCGGTCGGGTTCGTCGGTTGCTTCGCGGTCGGCCTCGCCAATAGCTGTTTCTGGGCCCTGGGACCTATCTTCGCTCAACGCGAGGAGGGCGACGTGACGGCCGTCGCGGTCTTCATGAGTTTGACCGTGATTGCGGGTGCGGCAGGTCAATGGCCTCTGGGCCGGATGTCGGACCGGATGGACCGGCGTAAGGTCATTGTCATCGCATGCATCGGGAGTGCCTTGGCGGGGATCGGTCTGACGATGTTCGGGCAGCTGTGGACCCACGGGGTCCATATATTTGCTGGCTTGTTTGGTTTTTTTGCCTTCCCCCTCTATGCGCTCTGCGCCGCTCACATGAATGACTTCGTTGAGCCCGACGGATACATTGAAGCCGCCAGTGGGCTGTTGCTTATATTCGGTGTGGGGGCAGTGCTGGGGCCCATTATCGCATCGGCCTTGATTTGGCTCTACGGCATCGACCTGCTCTTTGGGTTCACCGCCTTCATTCACCTGGTTTTTGCCGGGTTCACCCTGTACCGGCTGCGACAGCGGGCGCGAGTGCCGGAAGAGGAGCGTGTCGAGTTTGCCGATTCCATCCGCATGGCCCAGACCATCTCAACTGTCGATCCGCTGTCTCGCTCGGACGACATTGACCCGACCGACAAACACGCGGAAACTCCCGTGGAACCCCACCAAGGCAAGAATTCCGAGATCGGTTGATTGCGGAACATGGCCCAGAAGAGGAACCGGCGCCTCCGTTGGGTGCTGGTTATCCCATGCCGATGGATGGCCTGACCTCCAAAGGCCGTGTTTCCGATCGCTGAGCCAAGTCAATGCAGTTTGCCCTTCGCGGTCGCATCCTGCCGGGCCTCGAAGATTGCTATCATATCCCCTCAAAACCACGCGGCGCGTAAATCATGACAGTCGATCGTTCCCTGCTTCATTTGACCGGTAAACTTCGGGTGCTTATCCAGCAGCGCCTGTGGCTTCAGGTGCTGATCGGCATGTTCATGGGGGTTGGGGTCGGCGTCTTGATCGGGCCAACCGCCGGATTGGTCGGTTCCCATGAAGCGGTTCTGATCGGGAACTGGCTGGCCTTGCCCGGCAAGCTCTTTCTGCTGGCGATCCAGTTCGTGGTGGTGCCGCTGGTCGTGGCCTCGGTTATTCGCGGCATAGCCGCCGGCGACACGGACGTGAGCCTTCAGCGGCTTGGTGGCTGGACCGTCAGCTTCTTTCTGATTACGACGGTGATAGCGGTCGCCATTGGGCTGCTTGTGGCGACTTTAATCGCGCCCGGTACATACATCGAGGGCGCCACCATCCAGGCCGCCATGGCTGGACAAGAGCTGAACGAGACTCAATCCGCGCCAAGGATCGCCCAACTTCCCAAACCCGAAGAGATCCCGGATTTCATCACCGGCCTATTCCCACGAGACCCCCTGACGACCTTTATCAGCGGCAACATGCTGCAGATCGTGCTGACTGCCGTCATCATTGGCGTCGCCCTGGTGACCACGCCACTTGAACAGCGCAAGCCCCTCCTTGATCTGCTGTCCTCCGTTCAGGCGGCCTGCATGGTGATCGTGGGCTGGGTGCTGCGGTTCGCACCTCTCGCCGTCTTCGGCCTCCTGGCCCACATCACGGCGCGTGTTGGGCTTTCAGCACTAATTGCCACCGGGGTCTACGTGGCCACCGTTCTGCTCGGGCTCGTCCTGCTGTTTCTCGTCTATCTGGCCATTGTCGTGTTTGTCGGCGGTCGCGGTCTTCGGGGATTTCTGAGCGCGATTCGCGAAGTCATGCTTCTGGCATTCTCCACCTCGAGCTCGGCGGCCGTCATGCCACTGAGTCTTAGCACCGCCGAACACAAACTGAATGTCACGGTCTCGGTCGCGCGATTCGTCATCCCACTCGGCACGACAATCAACATGGGCGGTACCGCGCTATACCAGGGCGTTGCCACGCTGTTCCTGGCCCAGGTGTTCCAGGTCGATATCGGATTCTTCGGGATGCTCCTGATCGTCGTGATGGCCACGGGCGCGGCGATCGGGTCTCCGGGAACCCCGGGGGTGGGGATAGTCATACTCGCCACCATCCTCAACAGCGTCGGTATACCGCCGGCTGGCATTGCCATCATCCTCGGCGTGGATCGGCTGCTCGACATGTGCCGTACGGCGGTTAATGTCACCGGCGACTTGGTCGCCTGCGTGACGATCGATCATCTCACCAAGGGACCGTCGGAATTGGCCGAGGAACATCTTGGCAAAGTGCCGACGCCCGCGATGGCGTCTCCGGGGGGGTCCGACACGCCGGAAAGCCTTTCGCCGCAGAAGCCAACCAACTCGCCCTGAAGGCGCGGCGGTTAGCCGGATCGCTTGGCCGCGAGTGCCATGGCATGGCCCGGCTGTCGAACGCGGTCACATCGCTTCGGGGTGATGCTCGCGCCAGTGTCGGGCGATGTCGACGCGGCGTGTTACCCAGACCCGGTCGTGCTTGGCGATATGTTCGAGAAAGCGTTTCAGCCCGTGG
Organism: Kiloniellaceae bacterium; assembly: GCA_021776145.1. Classification (GTDB taxonomy): domain Bacteria; phylum Pseudomonadota; class Alphaproteobacteria; order Kiloniellales; family Kiloniellaceae; genus JAJFGM01. The sequence continues at coordinate 8,955 of JAJFGM010000169.1, forward strand.
ATGCGGCCCGGCCGGCCGATCAAGCGCGCATGCAGTCCCACCGACATCATCTTCGGGCGCTCCGCGCCTTCCTCGTAAAGCGTGTCGAAGGCGTCGCGCAGATAGGTGAAGAACTGTTCGGCCGAATTGAAGCCCTGCGCCGTGGCGAAACGCATGTCGTTGGCGTCGAGCGTATAGGGAACGATGAGCTGGCCGGGCTGGACGCGGCTCCAGAACGGCAGGTCGTCGGAATAGTCGTCGGCGTCGTAGAGGAAGCCGCCGTATTCGGCCACCAGCGCCCGGGTATTTTCGGAGGTTCGCCCGGTGTACCAGCCGAGGGGCCGGGTGCCGCAGATACGGGTGAGGATTTGCATGGCTTCGGCCATGTGCCGGCGTTCCTCTTCCCGTGCCATGCCGTGATAGTTGATCCAGCGCAAACCATGCGATGCGATCTCATGACCGTCGGTCAAGGCGCGCTCGACGACCGCGGGCGTGCGCTGTGCGGCCATAGCCACGGCAAAGAGCGTCAAGGGCAGCCCATGCGCACGGAACAGGTCGAGGATCCGCCACACCCCGGCCCGCGCGCCATACTCGTAAACCGACTCCATCGACAGGTGGCGCGCGTTCTCGATGGGAGTCGCCCCGACGGTCTCGGAGAGAAAGGATTCCGATGCCGCATCGCCGTGCAGAATACAATTCTCGCCGCCTTCCTCGACGTTCAGGACGAACTGCACGGCCACTCTGGCCTTGCCCGGCCAGCCCGCGGCAGGCGGGTTTCCGGCATACCCCGAAAGATCGCGTGGGTAGCCCTCGGCGGTCATGGCGCCGCGAGAATGGCGACGAGATCGGGTCGGCCGGAGCCCTGCGACGAGAGGTCCAGATCGACGATCCGATATTCGTTCGGGGTCAGCTTAGCGACGCTTTTGGTTACGGTTGGCCTGGCATTCATCGACATGAGCTCGGTTGCCTCCAATTCAGCCCTGCAGCTACTGCGAATCGGGTTGTTCTGTCAATTATCGATGACCTGATTGGATTTCATTGACCCCAATTCGAATGGTCCTTAACGAAATTGTAGACGAATATTTGACTGACATGTGGGTGAACGAGACCGTCGAAAATCGGCGGCCATGCCAATCCGCCGACCTGATCCGGTGCGCAGGCGCTGAATTGCGACGGGGCCGGGAATTGCGACGGGGCCGGGATTTGCGACGGGGCCGGCGGCCTCGGGCGCAGAACCCTCGGCAGCCGGCCCCGCCGGGCCGTCATCGGTGCGGCTCTAACCCTTCGGCTTGATCCGCACCAGATCTTCGAGCGGCCCGTCCATGCCGTTCCCGACAATGACGTTGTCGACCTTCTCGGAGACCTTCTCAAGCGCCTCCAACTGCTTTAGCCGCAAGAGGATGGGAGGCGGCGGAACGGGCGGCACGGAAACGCGCGACGACTGGCCTTTGCGGCGCCTCGGCATAACGCCCGGGCGGTCGCGCAGCCTGGTTTCCTTCCGGCACCCTCGTAAAAAATTGGCCGATTACGAATCGGTTCCTGCGTCGAAGGCAGGTGGAGAGGGACTCGAACCCCCAACCTTTAGCGCTTAAAGCGATAATCACAGCAACGGACAAGAATGAAAGATTGCAAGTGCTGAGGTTCATGCACGGCAAGGATGTTACTAAGTGGGCCGGGCGGGCGCCGCATCGTTGCCGCGGCCTTGGCGGCCAATCGTGGCCTTAACCCGAAGGCCGGCCGCGGCTGGCCCAAAGCGCGAGGCCGAGGAACAGCACCGCGATCAAACCGCAGCTCACCATGACGGCGACCATCGGCGTGCTGGTTCCGTCGTGCAGCCTCGCCACCGCCAGGGTGGCGAGGGCGCCGAGGCCAACCTGCAGAAAACCGGTGAGTCCCGAGCCGGCGCCGGCGATCTTCGGGCGCACCGAGACGGCGGCGGCGGTGGCGTTGGGGATGCTGAGGCCATTGGAGACGGCAATGACGCACATCGGCCCGAAGATGGCGAGCGGTCCGGCGATCTCCAGCAGTGTTGTCGTGATCAGCAGGGCGAGGCCGACGAGAGCGAAAGCATTGCCGAAGAGCAACATGCGGTTGGCGCCGGCAGCCTGGGAAAAGCGGCCGGAGAGAAAGTTGCCGAGGATGTAGCCGATCGACACCAGGATGAAATAGAGCCCATAAACGCTGGGCGAGAGATTGAAGACCTTGGTGACGATAAAGGGCGCGCCGGCGATGAAGGCGAAAAACATGCCCGAGCCGAACGACGAGCACAGAGCGTAACCGAGAAACGCCGGCTCCAACAGCAAGGCGGCGCTATTGCGCGCAATTCGGCCGACGCTTTGCCCGGTGACGCGGTCGTGATGCGTCTCGTGCAGCTGCGCCAGGGCCAGCGCCAGCACCACGAGGCCGAGCCCGCCGACCAGGTAAAAACCGGAACGCCAGCCGGCCCATTCGTCGAGGAATCCGCCGATGGTCGGCGCAATCATCGGCGCCAGCGCCATGGCCATGGTGATATAGCCGATGAGGCTGGCGGCCTTGTCGCGGTCGTAAAGGTCGCGAACGATGGCGCGGGCGACGACGATGCCGGTACAACCGCCGGCGGCCTGAATCACGCGGCCGAGGATCAACTGTTCGATCGTCGTCGCGAAGGCGCAACCAAGGCTGGCGACGATGTAAAGCGTGATGCCGGCGAGGAACACTGGCCGTCGGCCGAAGCGGTCGGAGATCGGCCCGACAATAAGCTGCGAGACGGCCAGGGACAGCAGGAACAGGGTCAGGGTCAGTTGAGCCGGGCCCTGGTCGGTGCCGAGCGCTGCCTGCAGGCCCGGCATGGAGGGGATAAAGATGTTGAGCGCGATGGGCCCGATCGCCGCCATGGCAATCAGAATCAGATGGCCGGGGCGTTTGCCCGCGGCTATGGCGTTGCTGTGCGATTCCATCTTGATAGCCCTGATGCCTAACACCGGGCCGATGACTTTGCACGATCGAATGTTCGGCTAGGATTTCTGTGGTTGTGGTGCGGCTTAGCCCTGTTCTTGCTGCGCTCGATGTACTGGATCATCACACTGGAATCAGATGTTTGATGTCCCTTCGAATCCGCAATGCAATGGCCGGAATTTCGCTCTCAGCGCACTGGCGGCGCGGCGCTTCGACCGGCATAATGCCGCGGACATACGGGTTGTGGCGGCCACCTCCGCCAGGGCCTGCTTGAGAACGAAGAGGGGGGCCCGGTGAAGGGCGCGGTACCGCGATGATGAAACATAGTGCTTCAAAGCGTCTTGCGTGCCGTCATCGGACGCTGGCGGTGCTGGCCACGGGGCTGGCGAGCGGATTGCTGGCGGTTTGCCTGTGGGGCCTGGGTGCCGCCGCCTCGGCGCAGGCGCAAGAAGTCGCGATCGCGCAAGTCAAGACCATGACCGGGACTGTGATGCTGGTGCGCGGCAGCAGCGAACTGAATGCCAGGATCGGCAGCGACATCTATATCAAGGATGTCGTGCGGACTTCCGCAGACGGCTCACTCGGAATATCCTTTCTCGACAATTCTAGCATTTCGCTGGGCGGCAACTCCGAACTGAAAATGGAAGATTTCAAGTACGAGCCGGCCCGCGACGAGCTGTCGTTCTGGGCACGTTTATTCCGCGGCACCATGGTTTACGTTTCGGGGCTGATCGCCAAGTTGTCGCCTGAAGACGTGAAGATCTCCACACCGGTCGCCACTGTGACCGTGCGCGGGACCAAGATGGCCGTGAGGGCGAAATGATGAGACAGCAGCGCGCCTGTGCCGCGCCCGATGGCGCTGATGCCCGAGGTCCGCTTATCGCGCGGCTCTGCCGCCTGCTAGCGGTCCTGTTGCTGCCGGCCCTGATGGCGGCCTGCGGCGTCAGCGACAATGTATTCATTCTGCTGGAAGACGCCGATGGCTCGGTGGGCCGCATCGAGGTCGCCAACGCCCAGGGAAGCCAGGTTGTCGACCAGGCCGGGGTGGGGGTCGGCGTCGCCACCGCCGACAGCGCGCCGGCCGCACCGGAGCCGGTCGATCAGGCCGCGATTGACAGGATTTTTGGTGCCGCGCTGACCGCCGAGCCGGAAGCGCCGGCCATCTTCGTCCTCAATTTTAGAAGCGGCGGCGTGAACCTGACGCCGGCTTCCGAGGCGCTGCTGCCCCTGGTCCTGGCCGAAGTGGAGCGCCGGGAGTCGCCGAATGTCGCGGTGGTCGGACACACCGATACCCAATCAGGAGCTCAATTCAACGCCCGGCTGGCCTTACGCCGGGCCGAACGCCTGCGTGATATTCTGGTTGACGCCGGTCTCGATCCGAACCTCATAGAAGTCGGCTCGCACGGAGAAGCCAATCTTCTGGTGCCAACGCCCGACAACGTCGCGGAACCACGCAACCGCCGCGTCGAAATCACCATTCGCTGAGACTCGACCACTAAGACCTCGTCGATCGCAACCGGGTGGCCCCAGACCGGGTGGCCTCGGACTGGGCGCTTTGTTCCCTACGCCGGCGCCATCGAATCGGGTTTGACGGCGCCGGCCGGGTTGCCGGCGGTCGGCAAAGTGAAGGCGAATGTCGTCCCGCCGCCATTGCGTGGTTGGGCCCACAGCCGTCCGCCATGCGCTTCGATAATGGCTCTGCAGATCGACAGGCCGAGCCCCATTCCAGTCGCTTTGGTCGTATTGAAAGGTTTGAAGAGGTTGGCCTCGGCTTCGACGGACAGTCCGGGGCCGCGGTCGCTGACGGTCACCCGAACATGACCAGCGCCATCCGGCGCTGTCGCCAGGGACAACTCGCCGCCGCGCTGCATGGCTTCGCTGGCGTTCTGAATCAGGTTTGTCAGAACCTGGTGAATTTGCACCCGGTTGGCCAGGACCAGTGGCAGACCGGGCGACAGCGTGACACCCAGAGCGGTGTTTTCGAGGTGGCCGGGAACGCGGCATAGATCGAGCGTCTCCTCGACCAGCAGGTTGATATCGGTGCCTGTTGCCGAGACCTCGCCGTGCTCGACGATTTCGCGCATACCCTTGAGGATCGAGCTGCCGCGTTGTGTCTGCGCCAGCGCTTTTTCCAACATGCCGTCGAGCTTGTCTGCAGCACCTTGGCCCTTGCGCGCCAGATTGCGGGCGGCCTGCAGAAAGTTGTAGACGGCGGCCAGGGGCTGGTTGAGTTCGTGCGACAGGGCCGAGGAGAAGTGGCCGATGGAATTGGCCCGCGAGGTGCGTAAAAGCTCAGCCTGCAGCGTGCGAATGCGTGCTTCTTTTTCCCGTTCCTGCCTCTCGGCCTGACGTGTGGCTTCGCGCCGGCGCCGTTCTTCGTTGACCAGACTGGCGGTGATCACCGCGGGAAACACCAATGCAACGGCCAATAAGGGAAAACTCGGATCGAAGAGCGAGTCGAAAAGCAGGAACACCAGCCAGGACGCGAGCGGAATCGTCCACAGCAACAACAGGAAAAGGGCAACCGTGGCGCGCACCTTGTAGCGGCGCTGGGTCACCATAAGCAGCAAACTGGCCAGGATCACGACGAAGAGTTCGATGAAGAAGGTGATCGGCGGGCGTGCGAGCGCGGTCTCGTTAAGCAGAGTGCTCAACAGGTTGGCGTGGATCAAAAGGCTCGGCATCGCTGACCCGATCGGTGTCGCGACATAATCCGCGATCCCGGCCGCGGTCGTGCCGAGCAGCACGATCTTGCCTTCGATTTGATCGGCGGCGATGTTGCCCGACAGCACATTGCTGGCCGAAAAGCGGCGAAAGCTATTCGGCTGTGCGAAGCGCACCCATACCCGCCCAAGGCGGTCCGTCGGAACGAAATGGCCGTCGACTTCGGCGCCCTCGATGCCGGCGGCGCCAACGTGCAACGAAAGGGTCCGGCTCGTCGCCGCGACGGCGAGCAGTTCCATTGCCAGGGTCGGTATCAGGCGGCCATCGGCCTGGACGACAAGCGGAATTCGCCGAATGACTCCATCCGGATCGAATGCAAGATTGATCACGCCGATGCCACGGCTGGCGTCTTCCAATGTCGCCAGGTTGCGCAGCAGGGTCTGCGATTTTTGCAGGTAGGCGCCCGCCTTGCCGCCGATTTCGATGACGGTCGTTTGCGCGGTAGATTTGCCGTCTTCAACCGGGCCCCCGTTTCCGAATCCTGCGACCACACCGAGCACCGAAGGCGCGCGCGCCAAACTCTGCGCGAAAAGCCGGTCATGCGGCGGCAAGCGGACCAAGGCCGAACGCAAGCTTTCCGGCAGGTCGGGGTGGTCGGCTGTGAAGTTCTCCGGCGAATGCTGATCGCTTTCGGCAAAAAGGATGTCGAATCCGACGACTTTGGGGTTTTGCGCCGCAATGACGTCGAGCAGGGACGCCATCCTGTTACGCGGCCAGGGCCATTGCCCCAGGGCCGCCAGGCTTTGGTCGTCGATGTCGACGACCACGACCTCCGTGGTCGCGGCGGCGGCCGGACCGGACTTCTGGAAAAAATCGAAGGATTGTAGGCGCGCGGTTTCAAGCACGGCGGGATCGCCAAAGCGCAGAACGAACAAGATCAACAGGACAAACAGTGGCAGCCGCTGGCCGCGCCAGGGGTCGAATCGAGTCCAGGCCGCTTTTATCCAGGACGGCACGTCGTCCCATTCCTTTCCCTGCCGGTCACTCAATCCGGCAGACCGCCGTGGATTTGTAGCTTCGCGTTTCCTGAAATACGACAAGTTTGACCCCTTTGCCGCGCCGGAGGCAAGCCGGCCGAGCCGCGGCTCGGCTGGCGCTGTCCGCCTGCGGCACGCGGCGGCCTGCGCGCAATGCGCGGCGAGAAGGCATTGCGGGACGGCGGCAAGACAATAAAATGGGCATCAGGGAAACAGGTGTTTGGAAGAACGGAAATCTGTTGGGGATTCGGCCATGAGTTTAGGCAAAAAGGCATCCGTTTTTGTCGTCGACGACGACGAGGCGGTCCGAGAGTCCTTGGAAGCGCTTCTGCTGTCCGCCGAACTGTCTGTCGAGGTCGCCGCTTTTGAATCGGGCGGCGAGTTCCTTAAGCAGCTTCCGGAGAATTCGGTTGGTTGCATACTATTGGATGTTCGCATGCCCGATCTCAGCGGATTGGACGTGCAGGCAATCCTCAAGGATAGGGGGTGCAATCTGGCGGTGATCATCATCACCGGGCATGGTGACGTCGCCATGGCGGTCGAGGCGATGCGCGCCGGTGCGTTTCACTTCGTTGAAAAACCCTTCACCGACGAAGCGCTCATCTGCATCGTCGGCGAAGCCGTCGAGTGGAGCGCGGAAAACCTCGAAGCTCGTGTGACACAGAACGAAGCGGCATTGCGTATAGGGCGTCTGAGCCGGCGCGAACGCGAAGTGCTCGACCAGTTGGTGCAAGGTCGGCCCAACAAGGTCATCGCTTATGAACTCGGTATCTCTGTGCGCACCGTCGAGGTGCATCGGGCGCGGCTTATGGAAAAGACACAGTGCCGCAGTTTTTCGGAACTTGTTCGCCTGGCCCTCAGCGTCCAGCAAAATTAAAGTATGGTTTCCTTGATTGCGCCCACAATGCGGGCCTACGCCGCCGCGCACTGCCCGGTTTTTCGGGGAATTACGTATTTTCCACAGCTGCGCCCCCGCCGTGACCGGCGTAAGACTTTGGGATGATGAGCCAGACCGTTGTCATCGTCGACGATGACGCAGCATTTCGTGAATCGCTCGAAGCTCTGCTTTGGAGCCTTGGTTTCGAGTGCTGCGCTTTTTCTTGCGGCGAGGACTTCCTCGAAGCCTGTGATTCGATGTGGGATGATGACCCAATGGCGTGCGTCCTGCTCGACTATCATCTTCCAAAGCTCTCCGGTCTCGATGTCCTCGATGCTTTGAGCCGCAAGCGCGCCGCGTTCCCCGTTATCCTCTTGAGCGGCGAGGCGACCTCTCGAGTGCGCCGCGAGGCGAAGGCGAAAGGCGCCGTTGCGGCCCTTGCAAAACCGGTTGAAGGCGCGCAACTGCAACAGACGATCGACTCTCTCGGCCGCGCCTGATGACTCTGACCGCATATCGCATGCCGTGCGTTCCCGGTGGCCGTGCGGGTGCGCCGCCATCCCCGCCGTTGCGGGTTTTCCATTAGGGCCTGTTGAGATTCAGGTTGCGGTCTCGGCGGGAGCGGATTTCTGCCAGGGCAAGGAGCGCGTGGCGCCCCAGTCGAGCCCAATGGGGGGTGGGGCCCCCACAAGCTACGCGCGAAGCGGCCCTGTCGGAAATCCGCCCCGCCCCCCCCATCGACGCCACTTGGGGGGTTCGGCCCAATTGGCCCGCAGCCGCGTCGCTCCCAAATGCGACGCCTCGGGTCGAATATGCGCTGCATGTCCTTCCTTCTCGCTTCGCACCGCGGGCCAGTTTGGCCAAGGGACGATCCGGGCCCGAGGCCGTAACCTGAATCTCAACAGGCCCTAGTGGCTCGACACAGAGATTATGACAGTTTCACCGCGCCGAACCGAACGATCAGTGTTTGCCTCTCCAAACTTGGGGGACCGAAAGGGCCCCCACTTTTTTTGCAATGGCCAGAGTAGTGGCGAGGTCAAAGACAACGCCTAGACGGCCGCGCAAAGGCTTCTGAAGGCCAAGGCCAGTCCGAGATAAAGCGCCACGAGCGCGACGTAGATGGGGTTAGGTGGTCTCCTGGTGGCCAGCGTTGTCGTCGGCCTTGCCGTCGGCAGGTTGGCTTTTGCGGCGCAGATTTTTGCCAATGGCCGCGGCGGCCAGGGCGAGTGACGCGGCAATCAGAAATTCGCCCACGGCACCGCGCGGCAACAGCAAAAGCGCCTGCACTGGCCGCACCCGCTCGAGAATCAAGCCTGTCGCCAGAAAGGCCAACAAGATGCGCGGCAGCCGCGCGACCACGCGTTGTGGGCCTGGAACGTCAAGCGACCTTCGCCGACCGGAGCGGAAAATCTTGTTAACATATTGAAATTTATATTGTCTTAGGTGAATCGCTGGTGTAAAAACCGGCTCCGCGCTCGGCATCGCCACGATGATCCGCGGCGCATTCCTCAATAGCGGGTTCATTTTACCCCATTATGAATAATCCGGTTATCGCACTCGGACTTGACGCTGCCGAGCCCCAGCTTCTCGAGCGCTGGATGGACCAGGGCCACTTGCCGAATTTCAGCAGGCTGCGCCAGCAAGGGGCCTATGGGCGTCTGCACAACAGCGTCGAATATGTCGGCGGCCGAGTGGATTACAGCCACACCGAGCCGATGTGGGTGATGTTCAACACGGGCTGCCATCCCGCAACGACCGGCTATTGGGATATTGTTACCTACGATCCGGAAACCTATGCCATCGATTCGGCGATCCAGCGTCGGCCTTACGATTACCAGGAACATCCGGCCTTTTTCGAACTCGGCGACAGCCACCGGGTCGCCACCTTTGATCTCCCGGATTGGTTGCCGTCGCCACGGGTCAATGGCCCACAGGTCATGGGCTGGGGCGGACATTTTTCATCCGGGTACAGCCATTCGCTGCCGGAAGAATTCCTCGCTGAAATCAACCGCGAGCACGGAACCTGCGGGGTGATCAACCGCGACCACGGCGCCTTCTGGGATAAGAGATATCTGACCTGGTTGGCAGCCGAGCTGAAAACCAGCGTCGCCAAGCGCTCGCGCATCTATCGCGATCTCCTGCGACGGGAGCCCTGGGATCTCTTTCTTGGCATGTTCGCCGAAACCCATAGCGCGGCGCACGCTTTCTGGTTCCTCAGTCAGCCCGATCATCCTTTGCACGCGCAAAAAGAAGTGCTCGGTATCGCGGGCGATCCTTTGCGCGACACCTTTGTCTCGATCGACGCCGCGCTCGGCGAAATTCTTGCGGAAGCCCCGGCAGAGGCCTCGGTCGCTTGTTTCACGGTGCATGGAATGGACCAGAACCAGACGGACTTGCTGTCCATGCTGATGCTGCCGGAGCTGCTGTACCGCTTCAA
>JAJFGM010000170.1 GCA_021776145.1 Kiloniellaceae bacterium
TCGACGAAATCGTCGCGCGCGCGCGACGGGCCGGAGTCGCGACGCTTCTGACCATCTGTACCAAACTTTCCGAGTTTGAGATCATCCGCGGCATCGCCGAGCGCTTCGAAGGCGTCTTCTGTTCGGTCGGCGTGCATCCACACGAAGCCGGCGAGGAAGGGCAGGCGGGGCCGGAACGGCTGATCGAGCTGGCGCAGCACCCCAAGGTCATCGGCATAGGCGAGACCGGTCTCGACTACTTTTACGAACACAGCCCTCGCATAGCGCAACAGGCGAGCTTCCGCGCCCACATCGAGGCCGCGCGCGAAACCGGTCTACCTTTGATCGTGCATGCCCGCGATGCCGACGACGATACCGTACGGCTGCTGTGCGAAGAGTACGATCGCGGCCCCTTTCCCGGGGTCATACATTGTTTCACCGCTGGGCCGGATTTAGCCAAGGCGGCCCTGGAGATGGGCTTCTATATTTCGCTGGCTGGGGTCTTTACATTTAAGAACGCGCAGGGTCTGCGCGACACGGTCGCCGATGTGCCCCTGGATCGGCTGCTTGTGGAAACCGATGCCCCCTATCTGGCACCCGTGCCAATGCGTGGCAAGCGCAACGAACCCGCCTATGTCGTGCACACCGCCGAAGCCCTGGCGGCGCAGCGCGGTCTGGAACTCGACGCTATCGCGGCGCGGACCAGCGATAACTTCCATCGCCTTTTTGCCAAGGCCGGGCGCTGAATGCCAGGCGTAGCGGTGAAGTCCTAATGAGAATCACCCTCCTTGGCAGCGGCGGTTCAGGTGGCGTGCCCTTGGCCGGCGCGCAGCCCGGCGGCAACTGGGGCGCCTGCGATCCGACCAACCCGCGAAATCGCCGACGCCGGGTGTCGATCCTCGTCGAGGCCGAAGGGCGCAGCGTTTTGGTCGACACCTCGCCCGACCTACGGCTGCAGATACTCGACAACCGCGTCACCCGCATCGATGCCGTCTGCTTCACGCACGCCCACGCGGATCACTGCCACGGGCTCGACGAATTGCGCGGCATGCGTTATGCCCTGGGCCACCCCATCGATGCCTATATGGACCGGGCGACGCACGGTGCGCTGACCCGGCGATTCGAATACGCCTTCGCCTCGAGCGCCGATCCCAAGAGTATCTATCCGCCACTGATGAACGACCACCTGGTGGAGGGGCCGTTTCGCATTGGCGGCATCGATGTCGTGCCGTTCGAGCAGCAGCACGGGCCCGAAACCAGTCTCGGCTTCCGTTTCGGCTCAGTCGCTTATTCGACAGATGTCACCGGGTTCAGCGCCGAGGCTTTTGAGATTCTGCAAGGCCTCGTCCTGTGGATCCTCGATTGCCTGCGCGACGACCCGCACCCGACCCACTCGCATGTCGCACAAAGCCTGGAGTGGATTGCAAAGGTCAAACCCAAGCGCGCTTTGCTGACGCACCTCAATCATCAGATCGACTACGCCGATCTGGCGGCACGCTGCCCGCCGGGAGTGGAGCCGGCCTATGACGGTCTGGTGGTCGAAATATAGAGCAACGTCCGACCGTATTCGCGCGTTCGATGGGCCATGGATCAGTTTTCGAACCAGAAGCCCTCTGGCCGATAGATACCGATCTGTGCGCCGGGCTCCCAGTTGAATATACCTTCTTCGGGCACGTTGCGCAGGCTCTTTGAGACGACGATCGGCTGCGGCACTTGCGAGACCAGGCCGATCGTGAAGACCTCGTCCGCATGAATCTTCAGGATACGGCGCCAAATTTCTTCCCGTTCGCTGGAGCTCTCGGCGAGGACCCACTGGTCGTAAAGCTGCATCAGCTCCTGGGCGGGCTCCATGTCAATGGCTTCGCCGGCTTGACCACTGGTCTCGAAGAACTGGCCCCACTTCGGCCACTGATAGGAGTGCTGGCGGACGGGAACGAATTCCTCCGGGCTCATTTCCGGCGTCGGAATGCCATTCTCATAACCAAACCACATTGCCATGACCGTTTCGCCGGCAAAGATGCGATTGCGCAGTACCTCGCGCTGTGACGGTTTGGTGAAGAGCTTGATGCCCGCCTTTTGCCAGGAGTCGCGAATCAGCTCGAGAACGTCGACTTCCTCGGTGTTCTCGCCGGCTGTCTCGACGATGATCTCCAGTGGTCGCCCATCGGGTAGGAGGCGGGTACCATCGTCGTCGCGCTTGTCGAGGCCGATCGAGTCGAGCAGTTCGTTGGCTTGCTCCAGGTCGAAGCTCGCCCAGGCTAAATGGTTGTCCTCGTCATAAAGCGGTGAGTCCGGCAGGACGCTGTTGTTGCCTTCCAGGCAAAGCCCGTAATAGATGACCTGATTGATCTCGCTGCGGTCGATCGCCAGGGAAAGCGCGCGACGAAAGCGGACATCGCGATTCAGCTTTTTCCATTCCGGGTCGTTGACGTTGAGATTGGGAAATAGCGCAAATTGCGAGCCGCGCACCGTGCGCCAGAGGCGAACGTCGTAGCCACTGCGCTCTTCGTTTTCTTTTAGGAAGGTGTAGTCGCTGAAATTCAGGCCACGCACCTGCAAATCTGCCGCGCCGGCGCCGGTTTTTGCCGGCACCAGGGCGCCGCCGACGACATTCAACACCACCTCGTCGAGGTAGGGCAGTTGCATGCCGGACTCGTCGATCCGGTGATAGTAGGGATTTCGCTTGGCAATGAAGCGCGTCGAGGGCGGGCTCACCGTATTGGCCCAAGGCTGCAGGGTGGGCAAATCTGGATTTCTGAACTTGTACAGGTT
>JAJFGM010000018.1 GCA_021776145.1 Kiloniellaceae bacterium
TCTCTCCGCTTCAGCATCGCCAAGCGCAATGCATTGAGCGTCACGGCAATCGACGATACCGACATGGCAACGGCGGCGAACAACGGCGTCACCATGCCAAGCATCGCCAGCGGCACCGCGACCGCGTTGTAGGCGAAGGCCAATCCGAAATTCTGTAGTGACAAGCGCCGCGTCAGCCGGCCGACGACGACGGCTTCGCGCAGCGGCGCCAAAGTCTGGCCCTGAAGGATAAAGTCGGCGGCGGTTTGGCTGACTTCGGCGGCGCTTGCCGGCGACGCCGAGACGAAGGCCGCGGCCAGCGCCGGCGCATCGTTGAGCCCGTCACCGACCATCAGAACCTTGAAGCCCCGCCGCGCCAGATCCTCGAGGTGCGCAATCTTGTCGGCGGGGCGGCAATTGGCACGTCGCCAGTCGATCTCGAGCGCATCGGCAACCGCCGCGACCGGTTCCGCGCGATCGCCGGAAAGCAGTTCGACACGCAGACCGCGCCGCTTCAGCCAGGCGATGCAATCCTTGGCATCGGCCCGGACAAGGTCGCTGAAAGCAAAACACCTTGGGGTTCTTCCCGGCACCGCCAACCACAGCTCGCTATGTGCCCCGGCGCCTTCCTCGACGCCGCAAAAGGCCCGGTTGCCGAGGCGAATTTCCATGCCGTCCGTGGTCACGGCCTGCAATCCCTGTCCGGGAAACTCCTCGACCTCGCCGGCGATTGCAGCGACAGGACCGGCAGCCCGGCACAGGGCGCGCGCCAAGGGATGGCGGCTGGCGCCGGCGATCGAGGCCGCCAGATCCAAATCCGCCTTATCGGGAGCGGAACTTGCTTGTTCGCGCTCGCACCCGCTCACCAGCTCGGGTTGACCAAGGGTCAGGGTCCCGGTCTTGTCGAACACCACGCAGTCGATCTCGGCGAGTCGCTCCAGGCCATCGGCGGCTTTGACCAGCACACCGCGCCGCAACAGCCGGCTGACGGCCGCGACCTGCACGGCCGGAACCGCCAGTCCGAGGGCACAGGGACAGGTAATGATGAGCACCGCGATGGCGACCAGCAGGGCTTGCTGCCAGGCCATGCCAGCCAGGAACAGCCAACCCAGGAAGCTCGCCAGGGCAAGGATGTGCACCGCTGGCGCATAGAAGCCTGCGACGCGGTCGGCCAGGCGCACGTACCGCGCCCGAGATTGCTCGGCATCCGACATCAGACGCACGATCTCGGCCAGAAGCGTATCTTCACCGGTCGCCACGACACGCAGTTCCAGGGGCGCCGACACATTAAGAGTGCCGGCAAAGATCTCGCTGCCCGGCGCGACGTCCTGCGGCAGACTCTCGCCGGTCACCAGGCTGCCATCGACCTGCGAGCGCCCCTTGACGATCCGTCCGTCGACGGGAATGCGTTCGCCGACGGCGACAGCCACCGTCATGCCGACCTCCACCCGGGCAAGCGGACAGAGCTGGCGGGTTCCGTCCGACCGCACGAGCGTCGCCTCGGAGGCCTTGAGGAGCAGCATATTCTCGGCCGCCGAACGCGCCCGGCCGCGCACCCGCAGATCGAGATAACGGCCGATCAAGAGGAAAAACAGCAAGGTCACCGCGGCATCGAAATAGACCTGCTCGCCGCCGCGGAGGGTTTCCGACAGGCTCATGCCGGTGGCCAGGATCACCGCCAGCGAGATCGGCACGTCCATATTGAGACGCCCGGCCTTCAGCGCCGTGGCGGCCGAGCGAAAGAAGGACTGGCCGGAATAGACGACCGCCGGCATGGCAATCAGGGCCGAGACCCAATGCATCAGGCCACGTGTCGCCGCGCCCATGTCGGAAAACAGTCCCGACCACACCGAGACCGAAAGCAGCATGACATTGCCGGCGGCAAAGCCGGCGACAGCCAGGGCCTTCAGCAGGTCACGCGCCTCGCGCGCCTGACGGTCGTCAAGCAGATGCGGATCGTAAGGCGCCAGACGATAACCCGCGGCCGCGACCGCGGCGACAACCCGGTCGGCCGAGACCGCGGCGGCATCGAAAGCGACGAACAAACGCCGTTCCGTCAGATTGACGCGCGCCTGCTCGACCCCGGGACAACGCGCCAGGGCGCCCTCGATGGTTCTGATACAGGCCGGACAGTGGATGTTCTCGACAACCAGATGCAGCTCGGCGCCGCCGTCGGGCCGCTTTGTGACGTGACGGGCGAAATCGAACTCCGGAACCGCGGCCTGCGATGCAGCCATGGCCGCGAGTTCACCGCCCGGGCAACAGAGCGCCGGACGAGGCGCGTCCTCGGTGCTCACTTCAGCCATAGCCGTTGCTCCCTGCGGTAGACCGTCTCGCCACGCCGGCGCGCCGTCACCACCGCGTCCCAATTGCCAAGCGCGGCGGGGGTAAATTGCTCTGTATAAAGACCTGCCCCGCTGTGGCTGAGTTGCAACGCCTGATCGAGCCCTTCTTGCGTCGGGCGCCGCAGTTCGACGGCTACGGCAAGTTCCTGTTGCGGCCGCCCCGCGAAATCGCGGAAACGCGCGCTAAGCTGCCAGCGGTGACCGTCGAGCGGCGCGGCACCGATCTCGACTTGCCAACGCAGAGCCCGCTGCGCGGCGCCCGCGTCCAGGCGGCTGTTGTAGTCCAGCCCTTCCTGATAGGCATGATCGGTGGTGAGCCCGGTCCAACTGTCGAGCGCGGCAAAGACGAAAACACCATTGACCAGAAGGATACAGCCAAAGAAGGCCAGCAGGACGACCAGCACATGACGACCGGTGAGCCGCTTCTCGGAGCCGTCCCTGCTGTGCAAGGCACTCATCGCGCCGGCCCTCTGAAGATTGACCCGTTGCTGGCCTGCACGCCGCTCTCCTTGTCGGTGACGACGAACTCGACGTCCTGGCTTTCGGCATTTAAGGCGCCCTCGGGCAGCGAAACGAAGACCCGGAACGAGGCTAGACGGTCGGATTTTACGGTAAGCTCGGGCGTCCCGCCAGAGGCGCCGCCGACGACACTCAATTGCGCCCCTTCGAGACCTTGCAGGGACAAAACGAAGATGCGTTCGGCATGCTGTTTGTTCAACACCTTGACGGTGTAGCCATTGCGCAGGCCACCGTCGGAAAGTGCAACGAAAAGCGGGTTGCGGTCGTGCAACACGTTGAGCTCGAGGTCGGAGCGGGTGAGCAGCGTGACCAGCATGACCAGACCGACAACGGCCATAATTCCGATGTAGATCATCGGCCGCAAGCGCAGCAGTTTGAGCCTGCCCTGCTCGCCGTGCGAGCGGCGATCGACATTGACCAGCGTGTCGTAAGCAATGAGGCCGCGCGGCAGGTCGACCTTGTCCATCACCGAGTTGCAGGCATCGATGCAGAGCGCGCAGGTAATGCACTCAAGCTGTTGTCCGTCGCGGATATCTCTGCCCATGGGGCAGACCGCGACGCATTGATTGCAGTCGACACAGTGGCCGACGCCGTCGTCGGGCTGACCCTTGCGACGCGGTCCGCGGGGCTCGCCGCGATAACCGCGATAGGTAACGGTCAGCGAATCCTCGTCCAGCATGGTCGCCTGGATGCGCGGCCAGGGGCACATGTAGATGCAGACCTGTTCGCGCGCGTGGCCACCGAAAATGTAGGTGGTGAGAGTCAGAACGGCGACGGTGATGTAGGCCACCGCCGGTGCCTGCAAGCTCGCCAGGTCGATCAGCAGTTGCGGCGCGTCGGCGAAGTAGAAAATCCAAGCGCCACCGGTGAGCATGCCGACCAGAAGCCAGCTGATGTGCTTGCCGCCCTTGCGCAGAACTTTGGCGGTGGTCCAGGGCATCTTGTCATGCCGGATACGTGCCGCCCGGTCGCCC
>JAJFGM010000171.1 GCA_021776145.1 Kiloniellaceae bacterium
ATCTGCAGGAAAAATCCGCCAGTGGTGGCCGACAGGGCGGCACTCTGTTCGATCGCACTTGGTGCCGCCGGCGCCGCGGGCGTCTGTGGTTTGCTCGGTGGCGCTGGTGGTGCCTCGGCGACGGCCTCGCCCAAGACCGCTTTGTCGTCGCTCCCAGGCGGCTCTGTCTCGGATGGCTCGGGTTCACGCACGACAAGGCTTCGTGCCGCTTCGGTATTTTCAGATACGGCGCTGGCCTGTGGTTCGGCACCCGCCGTGGGCGCTTCCAACGTGGTCGCGCCGACCATGCTGTCGCCCACCGTCTCGCTGTCCACCCTCTCGACGTCCACCCTATCGACGTCCGGGTCTTGCGCGTCCTCTTCAGCAAGTAGAGCCGTGGAAGGCATGGCGGGTTCGACAAGCGACGGCGGCTTCGGCGTTTCCGGCGGCGGTAGCAGGCGCTCGATCTTGGGCTGCGGGCTGTCCGGCGCGGTTTCGTTGAGCAACAGTTTGTCGCGGTGGGGAACTTCCAGGCCGCCCTCTTCGGTCGGGCGTTCCTTCTCCGGTGTCAGCTCGGCTTGTATAACCACCAGATCCTGTGGCTCGCGCGGTGCGATGCCCCAGTTGTATGCGTACCAAGTGACCGCCGCAAAGGCGATCAAGGCCACGCCCGCGATCAGAATGCGGAACAGCCGAAAGCGCCCCGCCGGACCTTCCTCGCCATCGTTGATGAAGTCGTCATAGGTATCGCTTTCGGATTCCGCCGGGCCGAAGCGACGCTGACGGCTGGCGCCCGATCGCGTGGCTTCGTTCTCTTCGCTAAGGCTGTCGGCTGCCATCAGCGCATTTCCTCGGCCGGTTCGACCCCAAAGGTTTGTAGCCCCGACGCCAGCACGAAGGCCGCGGCCTGCACCAAAGCCAAACGCGCCGTCGTCAGTTCAGGGCTGTCGGGAAGCAGGAACCGCAAACTGGCGTCCTCCTTGCCTCTTGTCCAGAGCCCGTGGAGCGCCGCGGCAAGGTCATAGAGGTAAAATGCCACACGATGCGGCTCGTAAGCTTCGGCAGCACTTTCGATCAACCTGGGCCACTCCGCCAAGCGTCTCATCAGAGCAATCTCGCCGGAGTCGGTCAAGCAATCGAGGCGAACCGAGGCCAAGGCCGCCGCATCGAGCGATACCTGCGGCACCTCGCTGGCGGCATGGCGCAGCACCGAGCGGCAGCGGGCATGCGCGTACTGGACATAAAACACCGGATTGTCGCGCGACTGTTCCGTGACCTTTTCCAGGTCGAATTCCAGGGTTGCGTCGTTCTTGCGCGTCAACATGATGAAGCGCACGACGTCCTTGCCGACCTCGTCGATAACCTCGCGCAGGGTGACAAAGGTTCCGGCGCGCTTCGACATGCGAACGGGCTCGCCGCCGCGCATCAGTGTGACAAACTGGCAAATTCGAACGTCCAGTCGACCACCCCCCTCCGACAGGGCATCGACTCCGGCCTGCATGCGTTTGATGTGGCCGCCGTGATCGGCGCCCCAAACATCGATCATGATGGGGAAACCGCGCCGAAACTTGTCGAGGTGATAGGCCAGATCGTTGGAAAAATATGTCCAGCTGCCATCCGACTTTTTCAACGGACGATCGACATCGTCACCGAACTGCGTTGACCGGAAGAGCAACAGCGGGGTCGCTTCCCAATCGTCGGGAAGCTTGCCTTTGGGCGGCTCGAGCGTGCCGATATAGGTCAGGCCACGCGCATCGAGCGTCTCCAGGACAGCGTCCACTCCCCCGGACTCCACCAAATCGCGCTCGGAAGAGAAAACCTCCTGGTGCACGCCCAGGGCCTTTAGGTCGTCGCGGACGCGGTCCATCATGGAATCGATCGCGAAGCGGCGAACAACGGGTAGCCATTCCACCTCTTCCGCCTGCAGCCACTTCTCGCCGTCGCGCGCCGCCAGGGCCGCGCCGACGTCCTTCAAGTAGAGGCCGGGATAGAGCCCTTCGGGGATCTCGTCGATTTCCTCGCCCAACGCCTCGCGGTAGCGCAGATAGGCGGACCTGGCCAAGACGTCGACCTGCGCGCCGGCGTCATTGATATAATATTCGCGCACGACGTCGTAGCCCGCCTTGGCAAGCAGCGAGGCCAGTGCATCGCCAACGACCGCGCCGCGCGCGTGCCCGACCGTCAAGGGCCCGGTTGGGTTGGCAGAAACGTACTCGACGTTGACCCGCCGCCCCTGCCCCATGTTGCTGCCGCCATAGGCGCTGCCGAGGCGCAATATCTCGGCCAGTTCACTGCGCCAGATCGCGGGATCCAGACGCATATTGATGAACCCGGGGCCGGCCAGATCGACAGCCTGGACCTCATCCAGTTGGCGCAGTCGCGCCGCCAGCGCCTCACCAAGCTCGCGCGGCTTGCGGCCGGCCTGCTTGGCTAGAACCATGGCCGCGTTGCTGGCGACGTCGCCATGACTGGGGTCACGCGGCGGCTCCACGCCAACTCGGCCGAAGTCCAGACCGTCGGGCAGTTCCCCGGCCGCCACCATGGCCGCAAGTTGATCCTCGATCAGGCCTTTGACTTGCTTAAATACGTTCATAAATCAGGCGCCTTGGACTCAAACAGTTTGGCGTGCTCATTGAAGGCATAGCGATCGGTCATACCGGCGATATAGTCCGCGACGAGGCGCGCAAGCCCATTTTCATCGAGGTCGCGCGCCGCCGCGCGCCAACGCTTGGGAAGACGGGCCGGCTCCGCCAGGTAGAGCCCGAACAGGTCGGACACGACCCGCTGTGCCTTGGAGATCATTCGGTTAACTTTGTCGTGGCGGTACATACGCCGGAACAGGAAGTCCCGCAATTGTCGGTCGTTCTGGCGCATCGCCTCGGAAAAGGCAACTACAGGGTTGGGAAGATCGCGAATATCCTGGGCGGACCGAGGCGCGGCGGCGGCGAGACGGGCGCGGGTTTCAGTCAAGCAGTCGGTGACCATGTGGTCGATCAGCCGGCGCACCGACTCGTGAATCAGCCGCGATCGCTCGAGACCGGGATAACGCCTTCCGACAGCACTGAAGACAGGCCCGACCAACGGCAGATCGGCAAGATCATCGACGGTGAAAAGCCCGGCCCGCAGCCCATCGTCAATATCGTGGTTGTTGTACGCGATGTCATCGGCCAAGGCCGCGACCTGCGCCTCGGCGCTGGCATGGCTGTCCAATTCCAGGTCCATGGATGAGCAAAAATCGGCGATGCTGGCCGGTACGGTGGTGCCCGGCTTGGCATGCGGGCCGGTCAAGGGGCCATTGTGCTTGACCAGACCTTCGAGGCTTTCCCAGGTCAAATTCAGACCGTCGAACTCCGCATAGCGCCGTTCCAGGCGGGTCACGGCACGGAAGGTCTGCTCGTTGTGGTCGAACCCCCCGTAAGGCGCCATGGCCTCGTCGAGTGCGTCTTCGCCGGCATGGCCGAAACAGGTGTGGCCAAGATCGTGGGCCAGCGCCAAGGCTTCCGCGATGTCCTCGTTCAGGCCCAGCTGGCGGCTGATGGAGCGTGCGATTTGTGCCACTTCGATGGAGTGTGTGAGCCGCGTGCGATAGTTGTCGCCTTCATGGTAAACGAAGAC
>JAJFGM010000172.1 GCA_021776145.1 Kiloniellaceae bacterium
GTCAGCGAATGGGTGGCATGACAGACCCGGCGCAAAAGCGGCGCATCGCGGTCATCGGCGCCGGCATTGTCGGTGTTTCGACGGCGATCTGGTTGCAGCGCGAGGGGCACGAGGTCGTCCTCATCGATCGACTTGGTCCGGGCGAGGGGACGAGCTATGGCAACGGCGGCGTGCTCGCCACCTGTTCCATCGTTCCGGTGACGGTTCCCGGCCTGGTCAAGAAGGCGCCGCGCATGCTGTTCGACCGGACGCAGCCGCTGTTTCTCAAGTGGTCCTATCTGCCCAGGCTCATGCCCTGGCTGCTGCGCTATCTGAGTCACTGCACGCCAGAGGAAACACGACGCATTGCCACGGCTTTGCACGGAATTGTCGGCGGCAGCCTGGAGGAGCACCAGAGTCTGGCCGCCGGTACCGGGGCGGAGAAATGGATCGTGCCCTCGGACTATGTGTTCGTTTACGACGACCGTGCCCACTTCGAAGGCGACTCCTTTGGTTGGTCGCTGCGCAAGGCGCACGGCATCGAATGGCAGGAACTCGAAGGCCAGGCCTTCAAGGACTACGACCCGGTCTTTGCCGAGTCGCTCGGCTTTGGCGCCAGGGTTGGCGGTCATGGACATATCACCGATCCCGGCCGCTACGTAAAGGACCTGGCCGCCCACGTCGTGGCGCGGGGCGGCGAATCGATCAAAGCCGACGTCACCGACATCGTTCGTGAAAACGGGCGTGTGATCGGCATACGTGCCGGAGGCGAGACTTTGCCCTGCGACGTGGCGGTGATCGCCGCCGGCGTCTGGTCGGATGTCCTCTGCAAAAAACTGGGATTGCGCGTGCCGCTCGAAAGCGAGCGTGGCTATCATCTCGATCTCGCGGAGCCGAATATGACGCCGCGTGCGCCGGTGATGATCGCATCCGGCAAGTTCGTCGTGACGCCCATGGCGGGCCGCCTTAGGCTCGCCGGTATTGTCGAGTTCGGCGGTCGCGATGCGCCGCCCTCGCGGGCACCCTTTGAGTTGTTGAAGAAAAACGCCCTAGCGGCGATGCCCGGCCTGTGCTGGAGCGAGTGCCAGGAGTGGATGGGGCACCGGCCGGCGCCGGCGGATTCGATACCGGTGATCGGCGAGGTTCCGGGAACCAAGGGGGCCTGGCTCGGCTTCGGTCATCACCATATCGGGCTCACCGGCGGGCCAAAAACCGGACGTCTGTTGGCACAATTGATCGGTGGCATGAAACCAAACATTGATTCTTCGCCCTATTCCCCGATACGTTTCTGCCAGGGGCGGTCAAATGCGCGCCAATAATCAAACGCAGGGAGAGAGCTTGATGAAAAGATTTACAGCCTTTATGGCCGTTGCCGCGGTGGCAACCTTCGGGGCATCGGCGGCTTACGCCGAGAAATGGGACATGCCGATGGCCTACGCGGCGTCCAACTATCACTCTGAAAATGGTGCCACTTTTGCCCAATGCGTGACCGATGCCACCGACGGTGACCTGGAAATCGTCACACATCCCGGCGGTTCGCTTTTCAAGGGCGGTGAGATCAAACGGGCCGTGCAGACCGGCCAAGCCCCGATCGGCGAGCGCCTGCTTTCGGCCCACGCCAACGAAAACCCGCTCTTTGGTGTCGACTCCGTGCCGTTTCTCGCGGCCTCCTTCGACGATTCGGAAAAACTCTGGAAGGCGGCGGCCGCGAAATTGAAGGCCGCGCTCGACGAGGAGAACCTGGTTTACATCTATGCCGTGCCATGGCCACCGCAGGGCTTGTATTTCAAAAAGCCGATCCAAAAGGTCGCCGACATGAGCGGCATCAAATTCCGCGCCTACAATGCGGCGACGGCGCGTATTGCCGAGCTGGCCGGCATGGTGCCGGTGCAGATCGAAGCGGCCGAGCTTTCCCAAGCGCTGGCGACGGGTGTTGCCGAGGCCTTCATTTCCTCGGGCGCCACCGGCTATGACCGCAAGGTTTGGGAACATCTCACCCACTTCTATGACGTCCAGGGGTGGCTGCCGCGCAATACCGTCTTCGTCAACAAGGACGCCTATAACGATCTCGACGCGGCGTCGCAGCAGGCGCTCGCGACTTGCGGTGAACAGGCGGCCGCGGCCGGCCTGGCCAAGGCGAAGGAGTTGAGCAGCTTCTACCTCAAGGGCCTCGCCGAGGGCGGCATGACGGTTACCGGCCCGAGCGACGGGCTGAGAAGCGAGCTCAAGGAATTCGGCGACACCATGACCAAGGAATGGCTTGAGGCTGCCGGAGCCGACGGCCAGGCGATCGTCGATGCCTACAAGGGCATGTAAGGCCCGGCACTAGCATTGTAAAAGAGTAACACTCCCGGCCCGAGGCTTGGGCCGGGAGTGTTTGTTTAACGGCCCAGACTCTATGGGCGGGCCAGGTATCTTTGAAAGGTCAGGCAGGGGGCGGGACCATTCGCAAGATTCTCGACCGACTCTACACAACCGCCGGCGCGCTCGCAGCGGTCTGCCTGATGGCCATTCTGATCATCATCGTCGGGCAGATGGTTTGCCGCTGGCTGGGCATCGCCTTTCCAGGCTCGACGGCCTACGCCGGTTACTTCATGGCGTCGGCTTCCTTTCTCGCCTTTGCCTACGCCCTCAACGCCGACAGTCACATTCGTGTTTCGCTGCTCTTGCACGCCTTGGGCGAACGTCGTCATTTTGCCGAGTATTGGTGCTTTGGGATCGGCACGGCGGCGACCTGGTGGCTTGCCTGGTACGCCTGCAAGTTCGTCTACCTGTCGTGGAAACTGAACGAAATCAGTCAGGAACAGGATATGACGCCGCTATGGATTCCGCAGATCCCCATGGCCTTTGGCGCCGTCTTACTGGCGGTCTGCTTCCTCGACAATCTGATTACGCTCGTTATTACCCGCCGCCATAACATCGACGGCAGCCGATATACCCAGATGGACGTATGAAAGCCGTGAAGTCATGACCGAGTTCTACGCCATCGGCATTTTTCTGTTCGTGCTTTTCCTACTGCTTGGCAGCGGGGTCTGGGTCGGGCTGGCGTTGCTTGGCGTCGCCTTCGTCGGCATGGAGCTCTTCACCACGCGGCCGTCGGGGGATGCCATGATGACGACGGTGTGGGGGGCTTCAGCCTCTTGGACGTTGACGGCCTTGCCGCTCTTCATCTGGATGGGGGAAATCCTCTTTCGCACTCGGCTGTCCGAGGACATGTTCCGCGGGCTCTCGCCATGGATGGCGCGTCTGCCGGGCGGGTTGATACACACCAACATCGTCGGCTGCACGGTTTTTGCCGCCGTTTCCGGCTCTTCCGCGGCGACGCTGACGACGGTCGGCAAGATGTCGATTCCCGAGCTGCGCCGCCGCAACTATCCCGAAAACATGGTGATCGGAACGCTGGCCGGGGCGGCGACACTGGGCCTGATGATTCCACCTTCGCTGACTCTTATCGTCTATGGCGTGACGATCAACGAATCCATCACCAAGCTGTTCATGGCCGGCATCGTGCCGGGCCTCGTGCTCGCCCTCATGTTCATGACATACGTGGCGGTAATGTCGCGGGTTGCCGCTGACTTCAATCCGACACCCGAACCGCACATGACATTTGCCGACAAGGTTGCCAACTCGCGCTTCCTGATCCCCGTGATCTGCCTGATCCTGTTGGTGATCGGCTCGATGTACTTCGGTTACGCGACGGCGACCGAGGCCGCCGCCTTCGGCGTCATCGGCGCCCTGGTGCTTGCCGCCGTGCAGGGCTCGCTGAACTGGCAGACCTTTATTGCCAGCCTGATGGGCGCGACCCGGACCTCGGCGATGATCGCGCTCATTCTTGGCGGTGCCGCCTTTTTGTCGCTGTCGATGGGCTTTACCGGGTTGCCGCGGGCGCTTGCCGAATGGATCGGGTCGATGGAGCTGTCGCGGTTCCAGCTGTTGATGGCTCTGCTGGTTTTCTACATCGTCATCGGCTGTTTTCTCGACGGCATCTCGTCGGTCGTGCTGACCATCGCGGTGGTCGAGCCGATGGTGCGCCAGGCGGGCATCGACATCATCTGGTTCGGTATTTTCATCGTCGTCGTCGTCGAGATGGCGCAGATCACGCCGCCGATCGGCTTCAACCTCTTTGTGCTGCAGGGCATGACCCACCATCAGATGAACTACATCGCGCGTGCCGCCTTGCCGATGTTCGGCATCATGGTGGTGATGGTCTTTGTCCTTATCCTCTTTCCCGATATCGCGACCTGGCTGCCCGAGAACATCCGTCAGCGTCCGGGCGGCGGGTAGCGGGCAGGGCTTCTCAGCCCATCCTCAACCGAGCACGGCCTCGCGCCGAGCGATGCTGTCAGCCGGCCAGTGCTCGCTGCGGCGGTAGAATTGCGCGACCGCCGGCGTGCCCTCGGGCAGAATGACCCAGGGCTGTTTCGATGCCGTGTAGATGTGGATGTCGGGGGGCAGTCGATCCGGGTCGTCGAGAGTGCCGACCCGCAGGAAGTGGATAGCGTCGCCGGCACCGGCGTAGTTGCTCCACAAGGCGATGCGGCAGCTTGGGCAGCGATGGAAGGTCTGTCCCTGGCCGCTTTCAGAGGGTATCTTCACCGCTTTGGGAGTGCCTTTCAGCAGTTCAACGCGATCGGCCTCGATCATGGCGTTGAGGGCAAAGGCCGCGCCGCTTTCGCGCTGGCACCAGCGGCAGTGGCAGCAGTGCACGAACATTGGCCGACTGGTGATGCGGTAGCGCACGGCGCCACAGGCGCAGCCGCCCTCGAGGGAATAGTCGGCGTCGTTGGTCATTCGGCAAACCTCCGATGGTGCTTGCTGGGCCGGTGGGTGATCCGAACGTGTACGGTCGACGCCCCGCGCCAAAGGGACAATCTTCGACGATAGCGGCCGTCGCGGCAAGCGGACGAGGCTCTCCGCGACACTATTGGGTTGCTTGACCGGAACCTGACGTTTTTTATCCCGGGGGGCCGGCAGCAATAGACCGCAGAGCCGCGATCCGCAACGGGTGCGAGATGCGCCGCCTGGCAAGGGTTGCACAAAGACGTGTGACCGGAGATTTTCCTAGGCAGGGAGTGACAAGTACGGCGATAATCGCGTTAACGAAATCAAAAGAATAATACTGTGCCTGGGAGGCCAATATCATGAACAATTTTTTGTTTGGCGTGCTGTGCTTGGGGGTGATGGCAACGGCCGGCGCAGCACACGCGGCAAGCCTGCATGTCACCATGCACGCACTGATCGCCAACGGCACCGGCGACACCATCGGCACCATCGTCTTTAGCGATTCCGCCAAGGGCTTGCGGATCGAGCCCAATTTGAGCGGCCTAACAGAGGGGCAGCACGGCACCCATGTACATCAGAACCCCAGTTGCGGCCCCGCTGATAAGGACGGCAAGGCGGTGCCCGGTCTGGCCGCCGGCGGCCATTTCGATCCAAGCAACAGCGGCAGCCACCTGGGACCGGCGGCTGCAGGCCATCTCGGCGATTTGCCCGTGCTCTATGCCGATGCAAAGGGGCGCGCGACACGCACCTCTTGGGCGCCGCGGCTGAAGGTCGCTGACCTCAAGGGCAGGGCCATCGTCATCCACTCCGGCGGCGACAGCTATTCCGACGAGCCCCAGAAACTCGGCGGCGGCGGCTCGCGCGCGGCCTGTGGGGTGGTGGTCGTGAACTAGCGCTGGTTCTCTGTCGCACTCAGCGCCTGCCGGTCGATTTTACCGCTGCCGGTCTTGGGCAGGGTCTCCAGATAGGTGATCTGACGCGGGTATTTGTAGGGCAACAGCCGCGCCTTGACGAAGGCCTTGAGCTCTTCGTCGAATTGGGTGCCGATCGCGACGCCGACTTCGGGCACGACGAAAGCCTTCAGCGTCGTGCGCCGATCCGGCAGTTCGACCGCCAGCACGGCGCACTCGCGCACCTTGGGATGTTCGGCCAGGGTCAGTTCCACTTCCAGCGGATAGACCCAAAGACCCGACACCTTGACCAGTTCGTCGGCGCGACCGCGGAAGAAGTAGAATCCCTCCGCGTCGCGCTGGAAGCGGTCGCCGGTGTAAATCCAGCCATCGCGCATGGTCTCAGCCGTCTTGTCGGGGCGGTTCCAATAACAACGGGCGTTGGACGCGCCCTTGACCCAGAGGATACCTTCCTCGCCCTCCGCCGTTGGTGTGCCATCGCCGTCGGTCAGTTTCAAGGCGTAGCCGGGCACACGCCGGCCGGCGGCGCCGGATTTTTTGGTTTCGTTGCTGTTGGACAGATAAATGTGCAGCACCTCGGTCGAGCCCAGTCCCTCGACGATCTCCAGACCGCAGCGTTGCCGCCAAGCGCTGAAGATGTCGTTGGAGAGGATCTCCGCCGCCGATATGCATAGCCGTAACGAGGAAAAGTCGGCCCGCGCCGCCGCCGCGTCCTTGGCGAGCGCCGTGTAGAGGGTCGGCAGGCCAAAAAACACCGTCGGGCGGTATCGGGCGAACTGCTCGAAGACATTTGCCGGGGTCGGCCGTCCCGCCAGCAGGACCGAGGCGGCGCCTACGGCGAAGGGAAAGGTGACGGAATTGCCGAAGCCGTAGGCGAAAAAGATCTTGGGTACGGAAAAACAGATGTCGTCGGCCGTCAGCTCGAGGAAATGGCTGGCATAACTGGCGGCGGTGTAGGCGGCGTCGCCATGGCGATGCACAACGCCTTTCGGTCGTCCGGTGGAGCCGGAGGAATACATCCAAAAGGCGGGATCGTCGGGCGCGGTCGAGGCCTCGGTCAATTCGGCCGGCTGTTCCGCGATGGCCGACCAGTTTTCGCTCCCCGCGACCCGTGCCACGCCGTTGGCCACGAAAATCGCCTCGACCGCCAGCCCGCTCAGGGCCTCGGCGGAAAAGAGCGCCTGAAATTCCGCTTCGACGAGCACCGCGCGGGCGCCCGAATCCTCGATATAGAAGCGCGCCTGGTCAGCCGGCGAGAGTGTATTCAGCAACACCGGGACCAGGCCGGCGTGCAGCGCGCCCATGATGGCGGCGGGGTAGAGCGGCGTGTCGTCGAGAAAGAGCGCGACGCGATCGCCGGACTCGAGGCCGCGCGCCAGCAAAGCGGCGCCGATGCGCCGCGCTTCCTCCGCCAGTTCCGCGTAGGTCCAATTGCGGTGATCGCTGTAGATCGCGACCTTGTCGCCGCGCCCGGCGGCCAGATTGTCGAAAAGCAGCCGCGCGGCGTTATAGCGCGCAGGTAGGTGAAAACCGATCTCGGCGGCGAGTTCAGCTTCGCTCGCTTCGGCACTGTCACCAGTCATTTCAGGTCGCATCGGACATCAAACCTCGGCGCTCGATCTCGGCGGCGAAACGCGGCGCCAGTTTGCGCAGGCGCGCGCCGTCGAGCCGGCCGGAGCGCAGAATGTAACTGAGAGCGAAGGGCCAGGGCTCCAGATCCATGTGTTTCGCAAAGGCCTCGTACCAGGCAGCGGAGCGGTTCGCTGCCGCGACGAACTTGTCGAGAATCGGTTGCCGTGCCGCCTGGTATGCGGGCAGGGCGCTTGCCGGGTTAAAGTCGTGCTCTTCCAAGGCCTGCACCAGGGCGATGACATCCTCCAGCGCCAGGCGCGTGCCCGAGCCGATGGAGAAATGCGCGGTGTGCAGAGCGTCGCCGACCAGCACCCTGTTGCCGGTATACCAGCGTTTGTTGCCGAGCAGCGGGAAGTTGCGCCACAGCGACTTGTTGGTGATGAGTTTCGCGCCTTGCAATGTTTCGGAAAAGAGCGCCTCGCAGGTCTTACGGCTCTCTTCTTCAGACATCGTGTTAAGTCCAGTGCGTTTCCAGGTCGCGGCGTCGCACTCGACGATAAAGGTGCTGAACTCGGGCGAATAGCGATAGTGGTGGGCATTGAAACGACCGCGGTCGCTGGTGACGAAGCTCTGGGTCAGGCGATCGAATGGCCGGGTCGCGCCGTACCAGACGAACTTGTTGGCGAGTTGGTCCCTCTCTTCGCCGAAGCCATTGGGGTCGCTGCCGCGCACCAGCGAATTGACGCCGTCGGCGGCGATGACGAGGTCGGCATCGCCAAGTTCCTGTGCATTCTCCAGCGGCGTTTCGTAGTCCGGGAAGACACCGAGATCCGCGGCGCGGGCCTGGAGCAGTTGCAGCAACTCAAGCCGGCCGATTGCGGAGAATCCGACACCGTCGATGACGATGGACTGGCCGCGATGAACAACTTCGATGTCGTTCCAGCGTTCCATCCTCGGCATGATAAGGTCGCAGGTTTCGGGGTCGTCGCCACGCAGGAAGGCCAGCGCTTCATCGGAAAAGACGACACCGAAGCCAAAGGTCGAATCGCGGGCATTACGCTCAAAGACGCGCAGTGCCAGATCAGGTTTCCGGCTTTTCAGGCGGATCGCCGCATAAAGCCCGGCTGGACCGGCGCCAACGATAACGATTTTCACACTACATTCCTCACAATAGGCAATTTAACGAATTGATTTCGGCCCGTCATGGGAATGGTTCCCAGCCGCGCTCTGTATGGCTAGCATGACTGCCGCGTCCAGGGGCTGAACGCGGAAGAGATGCGCGGCCTATGCCTTCGACGTCGTGGTCAAGGGCATTGGCCGGGCGCAGAAGGAAGCCCAGCGAACCCTCGGCAACCGCTCCCAGATGATCATGTGTTTCCTGCGCGATATGAGCGCGAAGTCGGCGCTGCGGACCCTTGAACAGGCGCTGCCCTTCAAGGATTGGATCTTCGGGGTTGGCCTGGATTCCGACGAAGAAGGCAATCCCCCGATCAAGTACAAGGAGGCCTTCGCCAAGGCCAGGTCCGAGGGCTGCCGCTTGACGATGCACTGTGACGTCGATCAGGGGAACTACCCGCGACATATCTGGCAGACCCTTGACGACATCGGCGCCGATCGCATCGATCAAGCGCGCTGACCGTCTGCCCGATCTCGAACAGCTACGTGACTGACGGGCTTAAGGCGGGCACGTCAAGCGCAGGTTGGAGAAGGCCCTGCGGGTTACTTTCAACTCGGACGTTCCCGCCTATTTCCCCGGCTATATGACGGAAAACCTGATCGCCACGCAACAGGCGGCGGACCTGTCGCGCGATCAAATCGTTCAGCTTTCGGTCAATGCCTTCGAAGGCGGCTGGCTTCCCTCGGAAGAACGAGACGGCTATCTCGCCCAGCTCACGCGGTTCGCAAGCGCCCACGGCTAAGCCTGTGCGATGCCCGGGTTGTAGCGAGTCAGCGAAGACTCACGGGTCAGGCTCCAATCTGTAACACCGCATCGCGGTGCCGCCGAAAACCTGGTCCTGTTCTTCCGTTGTCAAATGGCTTGCCAGTGCCCGTGCCGCCCCAAGCCAGTCGTCGTACTCGGCGCGCAGCCGGCAGACCGGCCAGTCGGAGCCCCACATGACGCGCTCGGCGCCGAAGGCCTTGAGCACGTGTGATGCGTAGGGGTGGAGATCTTCGAGGCTCCAGTCTTGCTTGGCTTCTGTAACCAGGCCGGAGAGCTTGCAGAAGGATTGGGTTTCCTCGGCCAGGCGCGTCATCCCATTGGCCCAGTCGGCGAAAACCGCATCGCTTTCGGCGTGGTCGCGGA
This sequence comes from Kiloniellaceae bacterium, assembly GCA_021776145.1. Classification (GTDB taxonomy): domain Bacteria; phylum Pseudomonadota; class Alphaproteobacteria; order Kiloniellales; family Kiloniellaceae; genus JAJFGM01. The sequence goes on from JAJFGM010000172.1 coordinate 9,550, forward strand.
TGCGCGGTTTCATGCAGTGGTCGATGACGACGCGCAAATCGGGATGGCGTTTGATGAGGATCAGAAAGTTGTCGAGGTGTTGCGGGTAGCCCAGCGCGTCGAAGGTGAGGTCGAGGTCGATCAGGGCGTTGAACGCCCACTGAATGTCGGCGCGCAGCATCCAATTGACGTCGGGGATGTCCTGGATCATCGGACGCACACCGACGAACTTGGGGTGCCGGGCGAGACGGGTCAGGTGCTTGTGGTCATCGCGCTTTTCGAAGTCGATCCAGCCGACGACGGCGGCGACGCTGTCGCTGGCATCGGCGACGCCGAGCAGGTATTCGCTTTCCGCCACCGTGGCGGCGGCCTGGACCAACACGGTTCCGCTGATGCCGTGTTTATCCAGGCTGGGCTGCAGATCCTGCGGCCGATAGCGACGGGTCAGGACTTCGTTGTCCTGCGGCATCCAGTCATAGTCGCCGCGCCGGGGCTCCCAATAGTGCTGGTGGGCGTCGATGCGTCTTGTCATGTCGGCGCGTCGGCGCGCATCAGGCCGGCGGCCTTGAGGTCGGCCCACAGCGCCGGCGGCACGGCCTTGTCAAGGATGGCGCGGTTGCTCTCGACCTCGGCGACGGACTGGCCGCCGGGGATGACCGAGATGACGTTGGGGTTGAGCAGGGGAAACTGCAGCGCCGCCGTGATCATCTCGACGTCATGGGATTGGCAGACCGCTTCGATCTGTTTGACCTTCTCGACGATTGCGGCCGGGGCAACCTCGTAATTGTAAAAGGCGCCCGGCCTGGGACCGCTGGCGAGAATACCGGAGTTGTAGGGTCCGCCCAGGACGACGCCGATGCCGCGGGCCTGACAGAGCGGCAGGAAGCTCTCCAGCGAGTCCTGCTCCAGCAGGGTGTAGCGGCCGGGCAGCAGGAAGAGGTCGAAGTCACCCCGTTCCGCCAGGGCCTGACAGACCTCCCACTCGTTGATACCGCCGCCGATCGCCTTGACCACACCCTGGTCGCGCAGCGACAGCAAGGCGTCGTAACCCGAGGCCATGAGTTCATCGACCCTGGCGTCAGAGGCCGCCTTGGAGCCGTGCGTCGAGACGCAGAGGTCGTGGGCATAGAGAATGTCGATGCGGTCGACACCGAGGCGCTCGAACGAGGCCTCGAGCGAGCGCATGACACCGTCGTAGCTGTAGTCGTAGTGCTCCTTGCGGCTCGGCGTCTCGAAGAACTTGCCGATGCCGCTACGCTCCTGCGGCGGGCAGACCCGCAACAGCCGCCCGACCTTGGTCGAGAGCACATAGCTATCGCGCGGTTTGTTGCGCAGGAAGCGGTTGAGGCGGGTCTCGGCGAGGCCCAGGCCATAAAGCGGCGCGGTGTCGAAGTAGCGACAGCCGGTTTCCCAGGCCGTCGTGAGCACCTCGTGGGCCTCTTCGTCGCCGATGGCGCGGTAGAGGTTGCCAAGCGGGGCCGAGCCGAAACCGAGTTCGGTGAAGGTCAAGCCGCCATTGTCGATGCGTTGCCAGTGCCGGGTTTTCATCGCCATGGATAAAACACTTTCTACCGTCGGTCTGGGAAATGCGACAGCATCATTCTAGCCGAAGTAAACGGGGCGGGAAACGCGGCGCCCGCATGGGCGGGGCAAATGGACAAGCAAAAGTCCGGGTGTTATGGCTTGTAGCAATCAAATTTTGGGCGGGGGCACGGGTGAGCGGAAACTTCAAAAGGGTCTTCGGCGCGATTAAGCCGGTGATCGGCATGGTCCACCTCGGCGCCTTGCCGGGCGCGCCGCTCTACGATGCCGACGCCGGCGTCGAGGGCCTGGTCGCAGCGGCGGCCAAGGACCTGGCGGCCCTGCAGGGCGCCGGATTCGACGCGGTCATGTTCGGCAACGAAAACGACCGGCCTTACGAACTGGCCGTCGACACCGCCTCGACGGCGGCCATGGCATTTGTCATCGGCACCCTCAGATCCGAGATTTCCGTGCCCTTCGGCGTCAATGTTCTGTGGGACCCGATGAGCAGCATGGCCCTGGCGGCGGCGACCGGCGCCGCCTTCGCGCGCGAAATCATGACCGGCAGCTATGCCTCGGACATGGGGGCCTGGACTCCCGACGCCGGCAGGGCAATCCGCTATCGCAACAGTCTTGGACGCAAGGACTTGGCCGTGCTGTTCAACATTTCGGCCGAATTCGCCTATTCGCTCGACCGCCGCAGCCTTGCCGACCGGGCCCGCAGCGCGGTCTTTTCCAGCCTGCCTGACGCGGTGTTGGTCTCCGGTCAGATCACCGGCGAAGCCGTCGCCTTGTCGGAGCTGGAAACTGTCAAGCAAGTGCTGCCCGACACGCCGGTTCTGGCCAACACCGGGGTCAAGCACGAGACGATCAAGGATGTCTTGAGCGTGGCTGACGGCTGCATCGTCGGCTCGTCGCTGAAGGTCGACGGCGATACCTGGAAGCCCGTCGATCCGGAGCGGGCCGTGGACTTCATGCGGCGCGCGCGCCAGGCGCGGGGAGGCTGAGGCACATGGTTCGGGAAAACCTGATCTCACCCCCGATAGAGCGTTTGCGCACGGGGCTCTCGGCGTTGATGTTAATTCCGGGCCTTAGCGGATACGAGGGGCGGGTACGGCGTGCCTTGGCGCAGCGGCTGAGCGAAATAGGTATCTCTTCGCGCAGCGATGGTCTCGGCAACCTCATCGCCACGTTAGAGGGCGACCCAGGCGCACCGAGCGTCATGCTCTTTACCCACATGGACCAGCTCGGCCTCGTCGTGCGCAAGATCGAGTCCGACGGCTACGTTCGCGTCGAGCGCCTCGGCGGCGTGCCGGAAAAGGCTTTGCCGTCGCAACAGGTTTTGTTCTGCATTGGCGAGGGGCGGGATCTACCCGGGGTCATCGCTAACAAGAGCCACCATGCGACGCAACCGGACGAGAAGTACCGGGTGGTACCCTATGCCGAACTCTATATCGATTGCGGCCTGGACAGCGCCGAAGCCGTGCGCGCCGCCGGCATCGACGTCGGCACGCCCATCGTCTACCAGCCCAACGTCGTGCGGCTGAGCGACGACCGCATGGCCGGCACCTCCATA
>JAJFGM010000173.1 GCA_021776145.1 Kiloniellaceae bacterium
GGCTTGCCCTTGGTGCGGGCCGCCAACACAGGCATCTCGGGGGTGATCGATGGCTATGGCCGCGTCATCTCAAGCCTGGCGCTGAACCGGGTCGGGGTCATCGATGCGCCCCTGCCACGCGCCAATGACGGCCTGACGCCCTATGCCCGGGTTGGGAACTGGGCGGTCCTGGCGCTTATCGCGCTTATGACCGCTGCCGCCTTCCTGTCCGCCGCGGAACGCAGGCGTTAGGCGATGATTCCGCTAAGACAGGCACTAGGCTCGCGGACCGGGTCGCACCCTCTCAAAGCACACCGATCCAGCGCGGCTGTCGCGCGAGATCGCGTTACGGCGGTGTTGCGAAAGCTCGGTAGCGGGAAATGCTTGCGGTCCGCGACGGCTTTGTTTAACACGCCGAGTAAACCAGCGTCTGTTGGGACGCCCTTGTCATCGGGCGTCGGATCGCCAGCTTGGCTCTGAGAAATTAGTCCTTTTTTGGAGGGCTAGGCCGGATAAATCAGCCAAAGCAGCATGGCGCTGTTGCGTCTGGCTCATGTTCGCGCGGTAAGTACCGTACGGGGATTTTGCGACGGGATGAAATCTCGAACAGTTGAGTGATTGATCAGAAGGAGAGCGGAGCGTGCGCAAAGGCAGCTATCTTTTTACCAGCGAGTCTGTTTCGGAAGGTCATCCCGATAAGGTGTGTGATCGGATTTCCGATGCCGTCGTCGACGCTTTCCTCGGGCACGACCCGTTGTCGCGTGTCGCCGTCGAGACCCTATCGACGACCAACCGTGTGGTTCTCGCCGGCGAAGTGCGCGGGCCGTCCGAGGTCAACGCGGAAATGATCGATCAAATCGCGCGGCACGCGGTCAAGGATATCGGTTACGAACAGGACGGTTTCCATTGGCAACACATGGCTGTCGAGAATTACATCCATGAGCAGTCCAGCGACATCGCTCAGGGTGTCGACGCGGCCGGAAACAAGGATGAGGGCGCCGGTGACCAGGGCATCATGTTCGGTCATGCGCGAAGGGAAACCGAAAGCTTGATGCCGGCTGCCATCCACTTGTCGCACGCCATACTGCGATCGCTTGCCGAGGCACGTCACTCGGGAGCCGAGCCTGGCCTGGGGCCGGACGCCAAGAGCCAAGTCACCCTGGAATACCTGAACGGCAAGCCGCAACGTGCAACCTCGGTGGTTGTTTCAACCCAGCATGACGCCGATATCGACCAGGATGCGGTGCGCGAAATTGTCCGCCCCCATGTGGTGAACGTTCTGCCGCAGGGGTGGATGTGTGCCGAGGATGATTTCTACGTCAATCCGACAGGACGCTTTGTAATCGGTGGTCCGGACGGTGACGCCGGCTTGACCGGGCGAAAGATCATCGTCGATACCTATGGCGGCGCTGCCCCGCACGGCGGCGGCGCCTTTTCCGGCAAGGATCCGACCAAAGTCGACCGTTCCGCCGCCTATGCCGCGCGTTACCTCGCAAAGAACGTGGTCGCCGCGAATCTGGCGGAAAGTTGCACAATCCAACTTTCCTATGCCATCGGCGTGTCCATGCCGCTTTCGGTCTATGTCGATACGCATGGCGCCGACCGATGCGACGAGGAAAGACTGTCGCTGGTTCTGCAAGAGCTAATGGACCTCTCGCCGCGCGGCATACGTGAGCATTTGAGCCTGTCGCGGCCGATTTACGCCCGCACCGCCGCATATGGCCATTTTGGTCGTTCTCCCGATCCCGACGGCGGTTTTTCTTGGGAGAAAACCGACCTGGTCGAGGGTCTGCGGTCGGCCTTTCACATCTAGGCGCGGCCGCCGGGTGGCCACTTACTTGTAAGGGAAGGCCCGCGGTGCAATGCCGGCATTCGTCCCCAAGACGTCGCGTCAGCGACGCAATTTGCATGGCCGCCGCCAAGGCCGGCCCCTGCGCCCTGCACAAAGACGTCTGATCGAAGAGACATTGCCGGCCTTGGCCATCGATTTGCCGTGTCAGGCCGGTGGTTTGGATCCGGCCGCGCTGTTCGACGATTCAGTCGAGGAGATTTGGTTGGAGGTTGGCTTCGGCGGCGGTGAGCACCTGGCTTGGCAGGCGGCGCGGGTCAGTCAGACACAGCGGCCTGTTGGGCTGCTGGGCGCGGAGTTCTTCGTCAATGGCATCGCCAGCCTGCTGCGCCATATCGCCGCGACGCCGGCCGAACGTTGCGTCAGAATTTTTCGCGGTGATGTTCGCGATCTTCTGGAAGCCTTGTCGCCGGACTGTCTGGATCGGGTTTTCGTTCTTTTTCCCGATCCTTGGCCCAAGTTGAGGCATCACAAACGCCGGATCATTCAAAGCCAAACCCTGGATCGGCTCGCGGTCTTGATGCGCCCCGGCGCGGAACTGCGGGTGGCGACGGATGATCCGACTTATCTGCGCTGGATTCTTGAACAGCTGCTGCGGCACCCGGCTTTCGACTGGACCGCGCGCGGCCCCCAGGACTGGCGCCGACGGCCGGACGACTGGCCGCCGACGCGCTATGAGCAAAAAGCCCTTGCGGCTGGCCGCCGCCCCGCTTACCTGGTCTTCTCGAGGCGCGCGGGATAGCCCGCAAAGGCGCTAGTAACCGCCAGATATCACGAGAAATAACCCTTGCAGAGCCGGCTTCAACAGGCGTAGATTGCGCGCCGAATGAGGTTCGATG
>JAJFGM010000174.1 GCA_021776145.1 Kiloniellaceae bacterium
ACTGCAGGGCATAACAGAAGGGCAATCCGACAACGCGGGTCATTGCCACGTTGGCGTCCGAGGCTTCTGCCAGGTAACGCTCGGTGGCGTTCAGGATGACCTGCGCCTCTTCCTCGCGTCCGTCGCTGACGAAGGTCATCATGGCGTGCACGTCGTTGAAGGCATAAAGCGTATCGGCGGCACTGGATACCCAGCGGTCGGCCAGGCTGCTCCAACGGTTGCCGACATCGACATTGAGCAGCTGCAGGCGCCACAACAAAGCCGAGGCATCGAGCTCCTCGTACTTGTCACCACTTGGATCTTTGTTCGAGCGCAGCTTGTCGTCAAAGATCTCGAGCACTCGCTCGTACTGGCCGTGTTCGAGGTGAACGAGAGAAGTGTGCCTCCAGAGGTGATTGGCAATGTTGCTGCGCGCCCAATCGTCTTCGCGGCTCATCATCCACCAGATGCCGCCGGACTGGCGGCCGCGCATCTCCATGATGTGGGCGACGGCGTGGATGGCATAGGAGTCCTTGGGATTCATCGCCACCGCCTTGCGGCCGAATTCCTCGGCCATGGAGAAATCCCGGCATTCCTCGAGGCCGAAGGCGTAGATACCGAGCACGTAGCCGTAGCCGGGAATGCTCTCGTCCCAGGCCGGAAAGACGCGGGCGACGCGGTCGCGCTGATTGTGAGTGTCGCCAAGCAGAACGTCGGATAGATGCGCCAGCTGCAGCGCCAGAAGGTCGAGCGGGTATTCGACCAGGACCGCCTCCCAGGCTTCGACGGCGGAATGGAAATCACCGTCGACCCAGGCGCGCACCGCCTGCATGTGACCCCGTTCACGGTCGTTGGCTTTTGCCTCCAGGGCCTCGGCCGCCTCTAGGCTGGAAACCATGTCACGGTAAATGCGCACCTCCATGGCCTGGGTAAGAAGACCGGCCTTGAAGAGGTGTCCCATGATAAAGTCGGGGTGCTCGGCCAGGATCGGTTCCAAATCGCCAACCGGATCGCCATTGTACGTCAGAAACAGCTCGTGCGCCGCCTCCAGCGCCTGCAAACATGCCTGGTCGCCGGTCGATAGCGGCACACCTCTGCAGTCCAGCAAGCCTTCACTCATGGTCGTTGTCTCCCTTGGCGTTATCGAGCACCCTTTGCTTCGGCTCGTTGTCTCGAGCCTTGGCGCCATATTACAGCGAACATGGCATTTGGGCGCCAATAGTTTTCTCGGGTACGCACGAATTCCGCCAAGGTCGTTCCATCGACAAAGGACTGACTTCAAGGGCAGCGAGCCTGAGGAGCATAAAAATATGTTTCGGTGATAGCGCGGTATGGCGCGGCTCTACTCGGCTGTGACCGTGATCTTGCCGCGCATGTTCGGGTGGTAGGCGCAGATGTATTGCGTGGTGCCGAGGTCGGAGAAGACCAGTTGTGTCGACTGGCCCTTGGCCAGGTTCTCCGTGTCCCAGTCGCCATTAGACTCTGTTGCCGTGTGCGGCACGATGTCGCTGTTGACCCATTCGACGGTGTCGCCGGGGCGGACCGTTATCTCCGCCGGGGTGAAGGCGAAGTTCTGCAGAACGACACGGTGAGTGCGCGGCCCGTCGTCGGCCCGCGCCAACAGGCCGAAGCAGACAGCGAGGATGGCGCCCGTAAGGACGCCACCCACTGTCTTTCCACAGCGCATGATCACGACGCGCAGCCAAGACTGGCGACCATGTGGCGCGCGTGGCCTGCGTGCACTTTGAAGGTCGCAAGCGCGCCGGAGAGCAGAGTTTTCAGTTCCGGCACGGTCGTATTGGGGATAAAGCTGCCCTCGACCGTCTGGTTGACGACCTCGTGATAACCGAGCTCGTTCGTGGCATAGGCACAGTCGAAGGCCTTGCCTTCGAGGCCGCGCAGCTCGGCGCGTTTCTTCTCGGCTCCCGCGACCAGGGCACGGCTGAGGTCGTTGTCCTGCGGTGTCACCTGAAGTTTGGTGATCAGCGCGACGGCACTGTCATTGACGGCCGAATGATCGCGAATCATGGTCTGCGCGAACTTCTGAACCTCGGCATTCTCGGACAAAGCCAGTGCCAGATGGGCATAGCGGATATCCAGACTGCCGGCCGTATAGGCCGTGTGCGCGATTTCCAGATCGTTCATTTTATCCGCGGCAAATGCGGGGAGGGAAACCGCCGCGGCAAGCATGGCAACGGCGAGTTTGGTTTTGATCGACATATCGTTGTCCTTTCAAGAGGTCATGTTTCAATGTGTTGGGGGGGACGGCGGCACCACGTCGATGCCGCCGTCTGACCTGGGCATTGCTAGTTGCGATCCAGGATCGGGTAGAACTTGGTGAAAACCATATCTTTGGTGGCGTTTGCCGTGTGGCAGAAGGCACAGGCCTCGTCAGGCAGGGCCGCCGCCTTAGCGGCGTAGGGCGGCGCATGGTGGCCGAAGTTGAAAAAGCCCCAGCCACCGGTCGCCGCGAAGCGTTGGCTGTCCTTCACCATCATATCGATGCCGGCGAAGCTCTTGCCGAAGAAACCCCGGCCCGAGGGCTCGTCACGGGACCCGTCGGCGTGATCACCTTCGTGCAGCAGTACCAGTTCCTTGACGATGGTGGTGCCCTCGGGAAAAACACCGCTGCGCTGATACTCGGCGTAGGCCGCCGGTTCGATATAGACGTGGTGGAACTCCGGGAAACCGGCTGCCCCACCGTTGAGG
>JAJFGM010000175.1 GCA_021776145.1 Kiloniellaceae bacterium
CGCGAGGCGCCTTTTGGGGCGCCGATCTGGATGACCAGATCGACGGCCGCCCAATCGACTCCGAGGTCGAGCGACGAGGTGGCGACGACGGCATCGAGGTCGCCGCGTGCCATGGCCGCCTCGACTTTGCGGCGCTGTTCCGCCGCCAGGCTGCCGTGATGCAGGGCAATCGCCAATCCCTCGGCGTTGCGGCGCCAGAGGTCCTGGAAAACCAGCTCGGCCTGGGCCCTGGTGTTGACGAAGATCAAGGTCGTACTGCCGCGCCGCAGGCGATCGTAGACCTCGCCCAAGGCATGCAAGGCCATATGGCCCGACCAGGGTAAATGCTCGCGGGTCGTGAGGATTTCGATAGCGGCACTGGCGCCTTGCCGACCGTGGATACGCCTGACGTCGTTGGCACCGCGCGCGGACGGCGAGATCCAGTCGCTGAGGGCATCGGGGTCGTGCACGCTGGCCGACAGTCCGGCACGCCGGCACCCGGGGGCGAGGTTTTGCAGGTGGGCCAAACCCAGGGCCAGGAGGTCTCCGCGCTTGCCGCCGGCAAGGGCATGCAACTCGTCGACGATGATGCATTTGAGGCCGCTGAAAACCCGCGGCGCGTCGTAGTAGGACAGCAACAGCGCCAGGGATTCCGGTGTCGTCAGCAGGATCTGCGGTGGCCTGCGGCGTTGTCGCTGGCGCTTGCCGTGCGGCGTGTCACCGGTGCGGGTCTCGCAGGCGACGTCCAGACCCATTTCCTCGATCGGCGTCATGAGATTGCGCTGGATATCGACGGCCAGGGCCTTGAGCGGCGAGATGTAGAGCGTGTGCAGACCGGGCGCGCCGGAGGGGTGGGCTTGCGATAGTTCGATCAGGCTCGGCAGGAAGCCGGCCAAGGTCTTGCCGCCACCGGTCGGTGCGATCAACAGGGCAGAGCGGCCGTCGCGCGCTGCTGCCAACATCTCCAACTGATGTGCGTGCGGTTGCCAGCCACGCCTGTCGAACCAGGCCGCAAAGGGGGGCGGCAGGGCAGGGACCAGGCTGTGGGGCAGTTCCAGGTTCACGGCGTAGGGGCAAGGTCGGGCAGTTGGGGCTAGGCGTCAACCTATCAGGAACACAGCCGACAGCGAACCATCGGCTTGCTTTGCATCGATTACCTATGCCGTAGTGGCTCGCGACAGAATGGGAGGACTTTAACGTGATTGTCGAGGCACGACCTGAAGAACTGGGATTTTCAACGCAGCGCTTGCAGCGCCTCGGGCCGTGGATGGACAACTGGGTCGACAGTGGCCGCCTGCCCGGGGCGATGACCGCCGTTCTGCGCCGCGACCGCGTCGTCTATTCGGAGCTGCGCGGGCTGGCCGATGTCGAAAGCGGCCGCTCGCTGACCGCCGATTCGATCTTCCGTATCTATTCAATGAGCAAGCCGATCACCACCTTGGCGGCGATGATGCTTTACGAAGAGGGACACTTTCAGCTCGACGACCCGCTGTCGCGCTTCCTGCCGTCCTTTGCCGATATGCGGGTCTATACCGGCGGCGCGCCCAACGGCTACCAAAGCGAACCGGCGCGGCGTCAGATCACGCCACGCGACCTGATGGTGCACACAGCGGGCTTGACCTACGGTTTCCTGGAGGAAACGCCGGTGGACGCACTCTACCGAGCCCAAAGCATTGCCTTGCCCGGCGCCACCGAGAGCCTGGAGTCCCTGGTCGAGCGGCTTGCCGAACTGCCGCTGCTGTTTCATCCGGGCGAGCGCTGGAACTACAGCGTTGCAAGCGATGTCCTGGGCTGCCTCGTACAGGTCATCTCGGGCATGCCGTTCGAGGACTTCCTGAAGACCCGCATCTTCGAGCCTCTCGGCATGACCGACACCGGGTTCTTCGTACCGGCCGACAAGTTGCCGCGGTTCTGCGCGAACTACATACGCGGCCACGAGGGCGAACTTGTTATCGCCGACAGCGCGTCCGCCGACAGCCGATTCGCCAAGCCGCCGGCCGCCCCCTCCGGCGGCGGCGGCCTGGTATCGACCCTGGCCGATTACATACAATTTGCCCGGCTCTTCGCGGGCCGTGGCGAATGCGACGGCGTTCGACTCCTGGGCCGCAAAACAGTCGAACTGATGACCATGAATCATCTCTCGGGCGACCTGGCTTCGGTCGGCACGCATGGCTATTGCGAGACCACCTATCAGGGTTTCGGATTCGGGCTCGGGTTTTCGGTTCTGCTCGATCCGGCCAAGGCGCAGATCATCGGCTCCCCCGGGGAGTTTGCCTGGGGTGGCATGGCAAGCACGTGCTTTTGGATCGATCCGCTGGAAGACCTGATCGTGGTGTTCCTGACCCAACTCATGCCGTCGGACGCCTATCCCTTGCGCCGCGAGTTGAGAACCCTTGTCTATCAGGCGCTGGTCGACTGAGCCGCACTGAGGGCAGCGGCGATTGCCGCGGCGACAGACGTGTTGTTTTCGACAAGCGCGATGTTGGCCTGCAGTGTGCGACCGTCGCTCAACTCGAAAAGACGGCGCAGCAAGTAGGGCGTTGTGGCCTTGCCCGCGATGCCGTCGCGCTCGGCTTCGGCGAGGGCGGTTGAGGTCCAAATATCGAGATCCGCGGAGTCTATGGCCGCCGCTGCCGGGATCGGCACGGCGATGACTAGGCCGCCGGCGAGCGCGAGCTGGCGATGGGTGGCGATGACGGTAGCGGCTTGGGTGGCCGATTCGACACGTGCTTCCAGAGCCAGGCCCGACGAGACCATGTAGAAAGCGGGAAGGCTGTCGCAGCCATATCCGATAACGGGAACGCCGTGGGTTTCCAGCACCTCGAGCGTTCGCGGCAGATCGAGGATCGACTTGGCGCCGGAACAGACGACTGCAAGCGATGTGCGCGACAGTTCCATGAGGTCGGCGGAAACATCCAGGCTGATTTCCCCGCCGCGGTGAACACCGCCGATGCCGCCGGTGGCGAAGACAGCGATGCCGGCGGCAGCGGCGGCGATCATCGTCGCGGCGACGGTGGTTGCGCCGCTTCCGCCTCGGGCGAGCAAGGGCGCCAAGTCGCGGCGGCTGACCTTGACGACGTCCGGATCCGTGGCGATGCGGACCAGCCCTTCGGCGTCGAGACCGACACACAGTCGGCCGTCGACGACGGCGACCGTGGCAGGGATTGCGCCCGCATGGCGGATCAGGTCTTCCAGCCTATGCGCCGTTTGCAGGTTTTTCGGCGCTGGCAGGCCATG
>JAJFGM010000176.1 GCA_021776145.1 Kiloniellaceae bacterium
GCGGTCGACGGCAAGTTGAGGCCGAGCGACAGGGTGGTTGACGGTGTTGCCGTCCCAGAAAGGTTCGAGATGTTCACCGTCGACATGCTCGAGAAAGTACTGGAACTGGCTGGCGGAGAGGTGACAGTGCGCAGATCGTAACCCTGCAGGAAATAACCTCCGGCATTGATCAAGTTGCCGTTTTGATCGGGCGTGAAGGAGCCCGCGCGGGTGAAACGGAAATCGACGCTGCCCGTAGTACTGGCGAGTTCGTTGACAACGAAGAAACCCTGTCCGGCAACGGCCATGTCGGTGCCGGAGGCGGATGCCTGCAGCAGACCCTGGCGGCCAACGTTCATGAAGGGCGAGGAGGTAACGCCGCCCGGATTGTGTTTGGTCGAGGTGGCTGACGCGGTCACCAGGGTCGAAAAGCGAGCGTTGACCCCCTTGTATCCAATCGTGTTTACGTTCGAGATGTTGTCGGAAATCATGCCGAGCGCATTGCTCTGGGCGGAAAGCCCCGACACACCGGCAAACATCGCACCGTAAATGGACATGTTATTCTACTCCTCTTCTATAGTTCTGGTTCCGGGCTGACATGTACACCCGGCCGAATGTCTTGTTGCCGTTTCGTTGCCTTAATCCGCGGTCTAGCTGTTGGTCGCGGGCTGAATTGCCTTTACCGCTTCGACCTGATCGATCGGGATGTCGAGGTCACCCAAATTAAGGATGACGTTGCCGGAGCTGTCGGTACGGACACCGGTAACACGGCCGGAAGTGCCCTGAATGAGGGATACCGGGTTGCCGTCGAAGTCCACCGCCGTCATGACGACGCCGTAGACGCCATCGTCGACCGGATTACCGTCGTTGTCGGTGCCGTCCCAGACGAATTCGTGCAAGCCGGCCTCGGTTTTGCCGCTGACGCTGCGCACCGAGTTACCCAGCGCATCGACGATCACCATCGTCGTCTGATCCGCGTCGGACAGCAGGTTGTAGCTGACCCGGGCTTGACCGTTGTCGAGCATGATTGCTTTGCTCGCGGCCGTGACTTCCTGTCCGATGTAGGACAGGGCGCCGCTGATCTTGTTGCCGCTCTGCAGCGAGATCAGTTCGTCCAGCTTCTTATTGGTCTTGAGCGATTGTTCGACGCCGGTGAACGACACCAACTGCTCGGTGAACTGGTTTGTGTCCATCGGTGACAAGGGGTCCTGATTCTTCAACTGCGTTGTCAGTAGGGTCAGGAAATTGTCGAAAGTATCCGCGAGACTGGCGCCGCTCGTCAGGTCGCCGGTATCGCCTGTTGTAAAGGGGACGCCGTTTACCGGAGCTCGAGATTCGGTGACTTCCATCTTCGTTGTTCTCCAATGGTGCTTTTGCGATCGTTAAACGCTGATATCCAGGCTGCCGTCATGCTGCGACATGCGTTGGGCGGCGAGGGCGCCATCGGTAAGGTCTTCGACCCCGGTGCCATCGCCGCTGCCACCGGCCGTGGTCGTTAGACCTCCGGGCGCATCGGCAAATTCATCACGCCCGCGGTTGTCGCGGCTTGTGAAACTCAAGCTGCTGCTGTCCGTCTTGACCCCCGCGTCTTGCAGGGTTCGTTCCAGGATACGGGCGTCGCGCTGCAGCATTTCCAGCGTTTCGGGCCGCTCGGCCGAAATCATCGCCCGCAGGCGCCCATCGTCGGCCAACTCCATCTTGATGTCGATGCGACCGAGCTCGGCGGGGTTGAGTTTGATCGAAATCCTGTCCTTGCCGGCGCTGAGGCCTTTCTGGATCTGCACCGCGACCTGATCGGCGGGGTTCGCCGGGGTTTGCGCACGGGTTTGCAACTCGGCCGATGGGACGGCCGTGCCTGGCAGCTGCGCCGCCGTCGTGGCGACAGGTGCGAAGGCGGTGCCGACGCTGCTGTTCGGCAGCAGGCTGTTGCCAAGATCGCTGGCGACCGGCGTCGAGGGCTGCAGCGGTTCGAAGCTGCCGCTTACTTGTGTCGAGGTCTTGGGCGCAGTGGCAGATACAAGCTGCTGAGTGGCGGCTTTGCTGCCGCTTCCGGACTTGTCTTGCGTGCTTCCGTTGCCGGTGCCGCCGTTCTTGACGGTAGAAGCGACCGCTTTGCCGAGACCCGTGGCGGCTTCGGCCGGGCGAGCCTGCGTGCTGACATTGGTCGTCGCGGCCTGGGCCCGACCGGCGGTTTCGCCTTCAACAATAATAGCGGCCATGGTCGCCGATGCCGCGAGGTTCGCGGTCGGATGCGACGTCAGGGCCGGTGCTGTGACATTTATCTGCGCACCAATAGGATTCCCGTTCCCTGTGCCGCCGGTCTTGTTGGGCATATCCGATTTGATAGTTTCACTCTTGCCGGCGTCGGTGGGCTTGGAGTCCGGCGTGGTGGGCTTGGCGGCCTGCTGCGGCTTCGCGGCGGCGTGCGATGCAGCCGGCTGGTTTGCGGCCATTGTCGCAAAGCCGTCTGTGCTCTCTGTAGTATCGCCGGTCGCAGGCTCTTCACTTGTCGTTGGCGCGACCGCGGCCTGGGACGCGTCAGCAGTTTCAACGGCCGTGATCGACTCGAGGCCCAAGATGGGTTCGTCACTGGAGAGTGGCATGGCCGTCTCGGACGTTGCCTCGCCAGCCGACTGTGTGGCTTTCGGCCGTGTCTCGGAACTCGACGTGTTGGTGTCGGTGGACTCGCTGTCACCGCCTGCCGCCTGAGCGGTGTCGGGTTCTTTACTGGGTGCCGCAGATTGCGGGTTGCTCTCGGCGGTGGTTTCGTCCTTCCCGCGGGCAGGGCGAGTGTCGGTATCGCTGCTATCCGTCCGTTGCGGTTCGCCGTCGGACGCCATCCGAGCATCCGCGCGATCTTCTGAAGGCTCGCGGATTTCTCGACGTTCGTCGGCGGGGGGTTCACGGCGGCCTCTATCGAATTGTCGATCGTCGGCCGAATTCTGCCGATAAGCCTCCGCATCGGACTGCTGGGCATCGATGAAGGCGCGCCGGTCTTCCTGCCGGTCGGCGGCGACCTCGCGACGCGTATAGTCCGGCAACGGCTCATAGCGGGCCTGATCGTCGCGCAACAGTGCCTCGAACAGACCGCCTCCGGCCTCGCGATCGCTCTCGCGGCCGTTTGCGCGGTCAATGTCGACCAGATAGCGTTCGGTATCGAACTGTATGGCGTCCATAACTACGTGCTTTCCAAATTACAGGCGCGTGCCAAACAACAATCGATTGACCGTCGCCAAAATTGGCGGTTCAAGCGGCGGCGTTTTCCACAATTCGGCTTTCGGCACCCTGGACGTGGGTCAAGATGGCGGCTTCGATCAGCTCGGGCGCTTCACCGGCGACCACCCGCTGGTCCAGTTCTTGCCAGGCCTCGCGCAGCGGCGTCAGGACGTCGATTATCCTTGCCGTGGCGATGGCGTCGCTGCGTATGTTGATGCGGATGAGTTGCGCCAGCACGAAACGGTACAGTGACTCCAAACTATCGGAGATCTCGCCACCGTTCTCCATATCAAGACCCATGTGGAGCGTGGCGATGATTTCCGTCGTCAGATTGATGCTGTTGCAGCGACCCTCGATGTCGCCGCGGCGGATCGCCGCGATCGCCTCGTCGAGCGAGGCGATGGCCTCGTCGTAGAGCATAACGACCAATCGAGTGGGGCGGGTCCGGGTGATGACCTCGCGAAATTCCTCAGAGGCAGTTAGCGGCATAGATTTTCTCCATCCTTATAGTTCTGTCACAGTCGCCTTGGGCTTCGTTTTGCCGAAGCCCTGGGGAACGGCGAGCAATGACGTCCCTGGCTGTGGTTCTACAGACCCCGCGGCTTTCGCCGGGTGCCGATCTGAGAGCCCGAAATGCACCGAATCAGCCAGACGCCAGGGCAATTTTGTATCTCGGCTGTTGGCTATTTCGGTGTGGCTCCGTCACCGGTTCACGTTTCGAGGTTTCGTTCGGCCTACACTCAAGCAAGAGCCGGGCCAGGAATGAAAAATCACGTAAGTATTTAAAATATCTCATAAAAATTATCATGTCGCCGGGCTGCGGCGAAATCGGTGTCAATTCTTGCCTGGCAGATTCTGCAGCCTTGGGAATAGTTGCCGCCCCCGCGCCGGCCGTGGGCGCGTTGTGGAGCCATCGCATGCCGCGCATATCTATAAGGTGTTCGGCGGTGATGGGCCGCTTGCTGACCATGCCGCGGCTCCGGCAGCTCCGAGCGCGGCGCCGGCGGCATGATCAACACCGGCAAGTCTTGTCCTGGCGGCAGACTTTGCCCTGACGAAGCTGCAGAATTTTCCGCCTCGTGTCCGGTAGCAATCGCAGTTAAATCAGGTAATTAGATGTAAGATATTGAAAATAAGACAAATTTTATAGAATCTGAAAACTGGCACAGTCTGTGCGGTGAGGCTTGAGAACATTTGGCTCGAAAACCAATCCGAGCCACTCAGCATCAACAAGTAGTGGCTGAGCGTTTATCTGCCCCTGTCGCATTGGGAGTATGTCATGCCTACCGTCACGACCAACACCGCAGCGAACTCAGCGCTGCGATTCTTGAACTTCAATTCGATGAAATCGGGTCAGTCGATTTCGAAACTTGCCAGTGGCTCGCGTATCGTACGTGCTTCGGACGACGCCGCGGGCCTAGCCATCGGTACGCGGTTGAAAGCCGACGTCACGGTGCTGCGGCAATCATCCGTCAACGCGACCCAGGGCTCTTCTGTCCTTCAGGTCGCCGATGGCGGCCTGGCGCGTATCAGCGACGTGTTGATACGTATGAAGGCATTGGCGGCGCAGTCGCTGTCCGGCGTGCCTTCCGCCACCGAACGTGGCTTCATCGATGCCGAGTTCCAGCAGCTGCTCACCGAAATCAACGGAATT
>JAJFGM010000177.1 GCA_021776145.1 Kiloniellaceae bacterium
GAGTCGCGACCAATCCTCTTCCCAAAGGGAAATCGGCGCACTTTCGAAGAATTCGCGAAACCGCGTCTCGCTCTGCAGCCGTGCCGCCTCGGCCAGCTTCAACTCTGTTATATCCTGGGTTTTGCCGACATGGCCGGTAAAGTGGCCGGCCGCATCGAATTCGGCGATGCCGACTTCCCGTACGTGACGGAATTCCCCATCCTGACCGCGTACTCTGTAGTCGATCTGAAAGTCGGTGCCGGCCGTATCGGCGGTTTCGTAAACCCTGGTAACATGCGCTTCGTCGTCGGGGTGAACACGCTTAAAAAGGTCGACATAGGCCGATGGCAGGACCCCGATTTCCGAGTCTCCTCCCGTCAGGAGGGTTCCGCCGCGCAGGCCGAAGGTGATCTTCGCGGTGGCGGCGGACCAGGTCCAGTAGACCAGCCCGGCTCTGTCGCATACCTTGGCGAGACCGGCGAGCGCTGCTTTTTCTTCCCGCAAGGCCGTGCGCAAGGCGTCGCATTCGGCTCGGAGATCGACATTTTCCCGGACAAGCGCGTCGGCACTTTCCGCTTTCGCGGCTGCGCTTTCGTCCAGCCTTCCGTCATGTAGGTCTGTTACTTCGGACATCAATCATCTCGACCCCGGGACGGTGCGCTCCCCGAATTCGGAAAACCTGCCTGCCCGGGCGCCCTATAGAACACAAGATTTTCCTAATGAGGTGTTAAACACAGGCCCACAGCCGCAAGATTCTGGCCTGTTTCGAAAAGGCGGAGCGGCGTGGCGGCGGCGCGAAGGGCGCGCCCAAGTCACTGGGTTCGTCAAGCCAAACGTGGCATTGTTTCCCTGCCGGCATGGTGCCTAGTGGCGTTCCACAGAGATTATGACGGTTTAACCGCGAAGATTTTTTACGCCGGCAAGGCGCGGGGTGCGCGGTGGTGCCAACCACCACAAGCAACCCGGAACGCAGCAGGCGGTCAAAAGATCGCGGCCTTCGGTGGGGCCACTCGACCCTCTGGGGGCGTTGCGCTGCTTGCCCGATGTCCCGCATCGCGCGGCGCAGCGCGCCTACCCAGAGGGTCGATTGGCCTCCATGAAACAGTCATAATCTCTGTGGAATGCCACTAGAGCCAGTCCCGAATTCGCAGGTAACGTTGGACCCATGAAGCTGCTTTATATCAACCCTCTGGCGGATCCTCACCTGACACCCTTGGAAGACCGCCTGCTGCCACAGTGGCAGGTCACGCGGCGCCCCTCTTTGGCACCCGGCGAGGATCTTGCCGGCCTGTTGGCCGAGGCCGAGGCCCTGATCGCCATGCGCGTTCCGGCGGGGCTGCCGGCAGCGCCAAGGCTCAAGCTTCTGCAGCTGCCGGGTGCCGGCTACGATCACATACACCCGGAAATCCTGCCGCCGGATTGTCTGGTGTGTAACGTTTTCGAGCATGAATTTGCCATTGCCGAATATGTCCTCGCGGCGATGCTGAATGTCACGGTTCAGCTCGGGCGCATGGACCGCGAACTGCGGCAAGGCGACTGGCGCTCCGGTCTCCTGCATTCCGGGCGGGCGCACAGCGAGCTGCGCGGCAAGACCCTGGGCCTGGTCGGCTTCGGCCATATCGGCCGCCGCATCGCCAAGCTGGCCACCGCCTTTGACATGCGTATCTTGACGGTTACGCGCCGACCCGAGCAGGCTGGCAACGAGGTCGCCTGGGCCGGCAGCCTCGCAGACCTCGGCGGCGTGTTGGGTGAAGCCGATTTCCTTGTTCTTTGCTGTCCGCTGAACGATTCGACACGCGGCCTCATTGACGCCGGAGCCTTCGCCGCCATGAAGACGGAGTCCCACCTGATCAATGTTGCGCGCGGCGAGATCGTCGAGGAAGCGGCGTTGTTCGCGGCCTGCCGCGACCGCCATATCGCCGGTGCGACCATTGACGTCTGGTACGATTATCCGAGCCAGGCCGGGGACCGCGTCGCCCCCTCTCGCTTTCCATTCCACGAACTCGACAATGTGGTCATGACACCGCATGCCTCGGGCTGGACGGATGCCCTCTGGGGCCGTCGCCTGGAGGTTATCGCCGAGAACCTCAACCGGCTGCTGCACGGCGAGGCGCCGGTCAACCAGATTGCCCGCACCGATCTGGGCTGATGGCCCGGCCACAGTCCACTTAGATGCGGATCCCGAAGCGGTCCCGCAGACAGTTCCGGTAGGCCGAATCATCGGGCAGGTCCTCCTCTTCGATCACGGCGCCGGCCCGCACGACCTTCAAGTTTCGCCCCAGCAGGGTTGCACGGCCGTCGTGGCGCGCCAGGGTGACAAGCTTGCGGCGTGTGAAAGCGGAGTCGTCGGATGTCTGCTGGTAGCGGCAACGCGCGGCAAAGTCCGACAGCTCGCAAGATTCGATCGTAAAGGCATATTGCAGTTGCCACGACGCAGCGTCCGCCGCCCGAACCTGCAGGGCCCGCAGTCCCTTGTAGCGACCCAAGCGATAGACCTTCCCCTCCGGGGTTTGCGATAGTTCCCGAGAATCGAGCCAAAGCGGCGCCCGCAGAGATTCGCCATTGCCGACATCGACCAGGCAGTCCCGCCCCCGCAGCCGTACGATCAGCACCATATGCTCGAAGGACGGCGACAATTGGCCGCCCTCGAACAGCATCCGCGCCGAGCACATGCGGACATCGAAACCAATGTCCCGCAACAGATCGTGAAACAAGCCGTTGCACTCATAACAAAACCCGCCGCGCCGGCGCGCGACGATCTTTTCCTCGA
>JAJFGM010000178.1 GCA_021776145.1 Kiloniellaceae bacterium
GTGCCAGAAATATCGCCGGACCCTTGATGGTTTGCATGTCGTTGTCTCCCAATCTATGGCGCCCCGCTCATCTTCGCGCGGGCGCGCCGGGGTGTTGCCTAGAGGTAGCTGTTGACCAAATTTTCGAGGTATTCCTGCCGGCCCGATTGCGGCCTCGGCTCGCGCCCTTCGGATTCGACGCGGGCGGCGATCTCGTCGAGGCCGCGTTCGCCGCGCAGCATCGCCGCCGCCTCGTCGCCCCGCCAGCCGGCGTAACGATCGGTCAGGGCCGCGCCAAGCGCACCGTCCTCGATCATGCGGGCCGCCGCCAGAAGCGCGCGGGCGCAGGCATCGATGCCGCCGACGTGGCCGTGCAGCAGGTCGTCCGGATCGATCGACTGGCGCCGTAGCTTGGCGTCGAAGTTGAGGCCGCCACGGCCGAAGCCGCCAGCGGACAGGATGTAATAGAAGGCCAACGCCAGTTCCGGTACGTTGTTGGGGAACTGGTCGGTGTCCCAACCGGATTGGTAGTCGTTGCGGTTGATGTCGATCGAGCCAAATATCCCCAGCGCATGGGCGGTGGCGATCTCGTGCTCGAAGGCATGCCCGGCGAGCACGGCATGGCCGACCTCGATGTTGACCTGGACCTCCTTTTCCAGCCCGTAGGCCTTGAGAAAGCCGAAGACCGAGGCGACGTCGAAGTCGTACTGGTGTTTGGTCGGCTCCTGCGGCTTGGGCTCGACCAGGATCGCGCCCTCGAAGCCGATCCGGTGTTTGTAGTCGACCACAAGGTTGAGGAAGCGGCCGAGCTGGTCGAGCTCCTGCTTGATGTCGCTGTTGAGCAGCGTTTCGTATCCCTCGCGGCCGCCCCACAGGACATAGTTCTGGCCGCCGAGCTGCTTGGTCACGTCAAGGCAGGTCTTCACCTGCGCGGCGGCATAGGCAAAGACCTCCGGGTCCGGGTTGGTGCCGGCGCCGGCCATGTAGCGGCGATGCGAAAAGAGGTTCGCCGTGCCCCACAAAAGGCGCGTCTTGGCGTCCTCCATCTTGCGCGCCAGAATCTCGGTCATGGCCCAGAGGTTGGCGTTCGACTGCGTCAGGCTGTCGCCCTCCGGCGCGATGTCGCGGTCGTGAAAGCAGAAGAAGGGCACGCCGAGCAGGCGGAACATCTCGAAGGCCACGTCCGCCTTGCGCTCGGCCAGCTGCATGGCGTCGGCGCCGTCGAACCAGGGACGCAGCAGGCTGTCGGCGCCGAAGGCGTCGTTGCCGCGCCAGCAGAAGCTGTGCCAGTAGCAGACGGCGAAACGCAACTGGTCCTCCATGCTTTTGCCGAGCACCTGGCGATCGGCCTGGTACCAGCGATAGGCCAGCGGATTGCGGCTGTCCGGACCTTCGAAGGGAATCGGATCGGAGAGGGAAAAGAAAGGCTCGTTCATCGGCTCAGTGCCTCCCGCGTTGCCGGATAAAGGGCGCGGTAGCGGGCAAAGGCGGCGGCGTAGGCCGGTGCCGAACCCGCTTCCGGTTCAATGGTGTCCTGCCGTGGCAGCGGCTGGCAAACGACGCGTGGATCGGCGTCCTCGGCGGCCGCCAGCGCCAGGCGCGCGGCGCCGAAGGCGGCGCTGTTTTTGCTGCCGTCGATGACGTCGATGGGCAGGCCGAGCACGGTCGCCAGGATGCGCAGCCAGATGCGCGAGCGGGCACCGCCGCCGACCGCCGTCAGTCGCTCGACCCCGCTCCCCGCGGCGGCCAAGGCCTCGAGGCAGTCGCGAAAGGCGAAGGCGACGCCGTCCAGTACGCCGCGGGTCAGCGCCGCGCGGTCGACGTCGTGCGACAGGCCGGCGAAGAGGCCGCGCGCGCCGGCGTCGTTGTGCGGCGTGCGCTCGCCCGACAGGTAGGGCAGGAAGATTACCGGCGCCGGCAAAAGCTGCGCCGTTTCGACCGCCGCCACCAGGTCCGCCGGACGCCTATCGAACAGGCGGGCCAGCCAGTTGAGGCTGTCGGTGGCCGAGAGGATGACGCCCATCTGGTGCCAGGTCGCCGGCAAGGCGTGGCAGAAGGCGTGCACCGCCCCGGCGGTATTTGGCGCGAAGCGCGCCGTCGACACGAAGAGCACGCCGGAAGTGCCGAGCGAGAGGAAGGCGGCGCCGGGCGTGACACAGCCCAGGCCGCAAGCCGTGGCGGCATTGTCGCCGCCGCCGCCGGCCACCACCGGCCGCCGCGCCAGGCCCCAGCGCGCCGCCAGATCGGCGCGCAGCTGGCCGGAGACTTCGCTGCCCTCGACCAGGGCCGGCATCTGCGCCCGGCTCAAGCCGGTCGCCGCCAACAGCTCGTCTGACCAGCGCCGCGCGCCGACGTCGAGCCACAGCGTACCGGCGGCATCGGACATCTCCGAGACATGATCGCCGGTCAAGCACAGGCGCACATAATCCTTGGGCAGCAGCACCTTGGCGGTGCGCGCGAATACGTTGGGCTCGTGTTCGCGCAACCACAGCAACTTCGGCGCCGTGAAACCGGGCATGGCGATGTTGCCGGCAAGGACGCGGGCCCGCGGACAGGCGGCTTCGAAGGCGGCGCACTGGGCGGCGCTGCGCCCGTCGTTCCACAGGATCGCCGGCCGCAGCGGCTTGTCTTCGGCATCGAGCAGAGTGGCGCCGTGCATCTGGCCGGAGAGAC